>JANXTD010000940.1 GCA_025352585.1 Fimbriiglobus sp. | reverse complement strand
CCGAGTCGCAGGAGGATCGCATCGGGCGATCGGCGGAGGCGTCGCTGCCCCCCAAGCCTGACCAGGCTAAAATAATTGCAGACTTTCTGCGTACGATCCGTTCCGAAACCCAGACGGCTAACGTTAAACTGGGATCTCTATCGAGTACAGTCGAATCGCGATCGGCGGAACTGCAAGAGTCGGTTCAGGCCATTCCGGCGGCTGTTCGAGACGTCCGGTTCTGGGCCACATCGGCGGCGTTTGGCTCAGCCACTACCGCGCTGGTCGGGTTGCTCGTCCTCGTCCTCGTCGGCGTTGTCGCCCTACGCCCCAAGTCCGTGGCCACTCCGTCGGACCCACGTATTGAAGCGATCAACGACAAGCTTGACAGAGTTGCCACAAAAGATGGTGTTAGCGAACTCGCCAGTTCTAGAGTTTCGACTAGCCCCGGCATTACGATTGATCAGTTGACCAAAGCGAATAATAAGCTGCACGATGAACTTGCCGAGATTAAGAATCAGGCCACAAAGCCCTTGGCGATCGCGATGCCGGAGGCTTGGAAAACGTCCCTCGACGCGGCCGTGCAAGCCGCCATCAAATCCGCCGAAACCAAGGCGAAGGCCGAGGCCACGCCTGTAGCGGCGAAGATTGACATCTGGCTGATGATTACCCACGCCAATGCCCTCGACGCTAGAAACTATCAGGAAACACTCGGTGTTGTGATGACTTCAGTGCCTCGGGGGCCAAACGCCCCCGTGCGGGTCGGCCTCGCGACAGCGGCCGAAGGTGAACTTGTCGTGTGTGCCGAACTGGACAACCTGAAGCCGAACCTTAAGTTCCCTGAGCCGAACCCGGCACTTTCGGAAAGTCCGCCGCTTTACGGAGCGGCCGCCGTCAACCTGTTCGTCCCAACCCAGCCGAAGCGACGAGCCGTACTAATCCTGTCGGCGTCGTGTGACGCACTCGCACCCAACGCAGGGGGGTGGGGCGAACTCAGCGAGGTCCACGTCGTACTGATCGCGGCGCAGCGTGAGGTCGATGGGGTTGATCTCAAGCGGCTGGCAGAGTGGCACCGCTTCGTCGAGGCGCGGGGGGGCACCGTGACTTTGATCGGCTACGGAGACAAGAAGTCCCAAAACGTCTCCCTCAAAGTCGCCTTACTGCGGATCACTCATATGACTCCTTGATGAGTCTCGAGGGCGGACCAATGCGAAGACTCTTGACCTGCCTGCTCGGGATGCTGTCTTGCTCGGTGGCGAGTGCTGCCCCGCCAGAAGTGGCGTGGCCAGACGGTACGAAGGCCGACATGACTTCGGTCCTCAAACAGGGGACACAAAAGGATGGCGTCCGGGCGTTTGCAGTGTCGGAGGGTTACCGACCGCTCAGTGCCCCGAGGGCTGACGCCCTGCCGTCCGGGGCCGCAGCGCTAGTATTTCTGGGCGAATGTTACATCGTTTCGGAACTCCAGACAACTTATGCCCTCGTGACGGACAAGCCGTCGGGCCAAAACCCCACAGTTCTGGGTTGGGTACCCCACGGCCTACTCTTACAGCGGCAACTGGCTTACCAAGACCCATTCAGCAAGGTCGCGCTCAAGTGCATCGCCGTCAATACGAGGACATTCCTGACCGAAGCAGTCGATGGTGAAGCCCCGTCGAAACTGACCCCGCCCCGCGTGCGACTCGGCCCAGACCCCAACGGGAAGGACGCCGGTACCTTACGATTCTTCGACTTCTTCTACGTCTGGGGGAACACCGACCCGGAAGACCCGGAAAAGGGTTACGTGTTGTTGGGACGAAAGCAGGCCTTCCCGAGATTCGAGCCTGACCCTGCGGCAATGATGGCTCTCACTGGCATGGTCGGCTGGGTCGAGAAGAAGCGCGTCTGCTTCTGGCGGACGCGCGAGGCGCTCCAGTGGGACGACCTGCGGCGGCCCGAACGCACGGTCCCCGGCCAAACGCACGCCACCCTCGGCGACGCCGAGTCGTCATTCCGTGAGCGAGGTGCCACCCCAACATCAGGGGTCCGCCAAGTCGTCGAGCAGTTCGCGGACGGCAAGCCGGTCCCGTGGGGGACACGACAGATGCGCTTCCCCGTGATCAACTTCCGCAAGGAGCCGAAGGGCCTGGCACTGCCGGCGCACCCGTACCCCGGCAACCGGCTCTTCAAAGTCGGCGTCATCGGCGACGTGTACGACGGCGCGGGGCGGCAAGTCATGACCGAGCAGACCCGCCAGGCCGTCGCCGCGGAACTCGACCGGCTCCGCGGCCAACTCGCCCGCACCGAAATCCTCTTCGTCATCGACCGCACCGAGAGCATGGACGAGTACTGGAAGGCGACCGCCGAAGCGGTGCGGCGGCTCCTCGACGCCGTGGCGAAGTCCGACCGCTCGCTGGCCGTCGGCTTCTGCTACTACGGCGACGTGTTCCCCGCCACGCCCCAGGAGGGGAAGGCGACCGTCGCCCAGGCGGTCGAACTCGGCGGGGTGGTGCCGGGGCCGCTGCTCGACGCCAAGGCCGACGCGCCGGCGCTGCAGAAGGCCCTGGAGCGCCTGGCCGACAAGAAGTTCAAGCTGCCCGACGGCAACCGCCCCGAGATGGTCTACGCCGGCCTCGAGGCGGGCATCCTGGGCGCGAAGACCTGGAGCCCCTACGCCCGCAAAATGGTCATCCTCATCGGCGACGACGGCAACCACGCCCTGCCGGCCGGCGAGGAGGCGAAGGTCCACGAGCGCCTCGCCGGGCTGCTCGCCAACAGCGGCGGCGGCGGCTACGAGACGCCCAAGGAGTTCTACGCGCTCCAGGTGAAGGAGGTCTCGGCCAACCCCAACGACGAGACGGTGCTGTTCCGCCGGCAGATGCTCGCCCTGACCGCCGCCGCCAAAAAGCGCGAGCCGGCCAGCCGCGCGGAGTACTTCCAGAACGCCGACGCCGACCGCTTCCTGGCCGGCATCCTGCGCCGCTACGAGGAACTCGAGCAGCGCAAGGCGGCGATGCGCGTCGACGTCGATCGGATCGCCACGGGGCAGCAGACCAAGTGCGACGACCCCGAGTTGGCGGCCATCCTCCAGGAGGAGTTGCGCAAGTTCAACCGCGACTCCGGGGCCACCGGCAAGCCGCTGACGGTCGCCGACCTGCTCGCCGAGGGGGGCGGGCAGCCGTTCGAGGAGCGGCTGGTCTGGGAGCGCGAGCCGGGCACCAACGTCACGCAAGTCCGGCACATGCTGCTCGTCTCCGGCGGGGAGTTGCAGAGCACCGTCAAGCTCTTCGAGAACTACTTTTACGAGACGGAGAACCCGCCGACGCTCCACGCGATCGCCAAGGGCTTGCTGCAAGTCCAGCGCGGCGAACTCGCGGAGCGGGCCGACGGGAAGCCGCCGCCGGACACGGACCAGCAAGTCCTCGCCCAGATGTCGGCCCGGTACGGCTTCACGTTCACGAACGACCTGATTTCGTTCCTCGGCTACGACAAGACCGACAAGGAGAAGCTCGACACCAAGTGGCAGCCGCCCGACGAGTCGGCCCAGCGCGAACTCCAATACAAGCTCCAGCGCCGGTTCCTGCTGCTCCAGGACATCCTGGCCGAGAGGGTTTACGAGTACAGCGGCCCCGCCGAGAAGCCCGCCCGCCTGGGGGCCGGCCGCGAGTTGCGCGGGGAGGCGAGGCGCGGGTTCGAGCGCGGCGAGGCGAACCGGCCGGGCGGCCCCCGGCCGCTGTGGTACTGGATCGACGCGGCGAAGGAGTGGCCGTGAGCGCCTTCACCGCCGTCGGCCTGAGCCACACCTACCCCGGCGCGGCCGTCAAGGCGCTCGACCGCCTGACGCTCACGGTGCCGGCCGGCCAAGTCACGGCGATCCTCGGCCCGTCCGGCTGTGGCAAATCGACGCTGCTGGCGCTGCTCGGCCTGCTCTGGGACGGCCCCGGCCCCACCGGCCGGCTCACGTACCACGGGGCGGACCGCGACCACGACTTGCTCGCCTTGGACACCAACAGCCGGGCCGCGTTGCGCGGCGACGCCTTCGGCTTCGTGTTGCAGTCGAACTACCTGCTGCCCCACTTCACCTGCTTGCAGAACGTGGCGATGCCGCTGGCGCTTCAGGGCTGGCCGGCTCGCGTCCGGGAGGCGTGGGCGCGGCGGCTGCTCGCGGCCCCCGGCGTCGACCCGCACGGCGACCTCGCGGCCCGCGCCGACGCCATGCCGCGCGCCGTGTCGCTGGGCCAGCGGCAACGCTTCGCCGTGTTGCGGGCTTTGGCCGCCGACCCGGACGTGGTGTTCGCCGACGAGCCGAGTAGCAACCTCGACCCCCGGAACACGACCGCGATGTTCGAGCTGCTCGCGTTGTGGCGCGGCGGCGACCTCTTCCCGGCGGCCGCGGCCGACTTCGCCGCCGACCGGGCGACGCCGGCGAAGTTGCGGCCCTGGCTGGCCGCCCACGCCGGGCCGCGCCGGCCGCGGACGCTGGTCCTCGTCTGCCACGACGCGGAGCTTGCCGAGCGGCACGCCGACGCGCCGTCCGTTTGTTTGAGTACGCCGGGGGGTGGCGCGTGAGTCGGGCGGGGTGGGCGTTCGCGCTGGGCTTCTGCCGGCGCGACCTCGGCGAGGCGCAGGCGCGGGCGGTGAGCCTGGCGGTGGCCGCGGCGGTCGCGCTGACCGTGGCCGCGACGGTCGTCGCGCTGGCGGTGCCGGACGTGGCGACGGAGGTGCGGCTGCGGCGCATGGCGGCGCAGCCCTGGACCCGCTGCGTCTGGGTGCAGCCGCTGAGCAGCCTCGACCCCAAGTTCACGCCGGAACGCCTTGTTGCGCTGGAGGCTTCCGCCCGCGCCCGGCTGCCGGCCGCCGACCCCGGCCTCGCCGTCGTCGGCTTCCACGCCGTGTCGCTCGACGTGTTCGACCTGAATCGCGACGCGACCGGCCTCAGCCCCTACGGCCGGACCGTCGCCGCGGGCGACCCGCTGCTGCCCGCCCTGCCGGGGCTGGTGCGCGGGGGCGGCGGCTGGAACCCGGCCGCGCCGGCGGGGCTGCTGCTCTGCCCGCGCTACCTCACCCGCCTCGGCGGCGACCCCGACGCGCCGCCGGCCGCGGTGCGGCTCCGCGCCCCGGCGTCGAAGCGGCCGATCGCCTGGCCGGTCGCCGGCGTGCTGAAGGAGCCGCTGCCGCTGGGGCACGTCTTCCTGATCGGGGCGGCCGACTACGAGGCGCTGCGGGCCGCGGACGGCGGCGACCCCTCGACCGACGCCGAGTCCGAGCCGCTGCCGGCCGGCTGGCCCGCGACCTGGGACGACTTCCCGGCCCCGCTGCGCAAGGCCGTGCGGGAGGACGGCGTCGAGGCGTCGGTGCGGCCGACGCTCGCCGGCCGCGCGCTGCACCTCGCCGACCGCGACCGGTCGCCCCGTACCGCCGCCGACTGGGAGGCGAAGTTCCGCGCGGTCGCCGCCGCCCGCCCGACCGGGCCGGCGCTGAAGTGGTCGCCGCAGGGCGTCACGCGGCTGCCGCCCCCGCCGCCGCTGGGGCCGCCGGAGTGGGCGACCGTTTACGTGACCCGGCCGGCCGACCTGCGCCACGCCGCGGAGGCGGCCCGCGACGCCGACCTCTACGCCAACGACGCCAACCGCCTGCTGGTCGAGGAGGTCGAGGCGGCCGCGCGGTCGGCCCGCCGCGTCGTCGCCGCGCTGGTCGCCGCCTTCTGCGTCGCCGGCTCCGTCTCCCTGACGTTAGCGCTGTACCTGCGCGGCCGGCAGAAGGCCGCGCAGTACGGCATGCTCAAGGCCCTCGGCGCGACCGACGCCACGCTGCGGACCCTGGCCGTCACGGAGGCCGCCGCGCTGTGGCTGGCCGGGGCGAGTCTGGGCCTGGCGGGCGCGGCAGCGCTGGGGGCGTCGACCCTGGCGGCGCTGGGCGTCGGCTGGGACGTTTTGGGGGCCGCCCTCGCCGGCGACTGGCCGCCCCTGGTCGCGGGCTTCCTTGCACTCTCGCTGGTCGCCTGTGTCGTCGGCAACGCCGTCGCGACCCGGTGGGTCCGGCGGCGGCCGGCGGCGGAGTCGCTCGGGTTGACCTCGTGAGTCCAGAGTGGTTGCTAATCTGGGCAATCTGGGTAAGACGATTGCCGTCGGATCACTTTCGACTTTCACCTCCAAGGGATGGGACCGCCCGATGATTCTCCGCACCGTGATTGCCCTGGCCGCCGCCGCCGCGCTGTCGGCCGCGGCCGTTGCCCAGGACGCCCCGCCGAAGGGCCTGACGCGCGACCAACTCGTCAAGCCCTTGGCGGCGTGGTTCGCCGCCGAGGGCAACCAGGACCGGGTTGCCGAACTGCGGCGCGCCACCGGCGTGGCGTGGGTGCCGGCGCTCCTCGAGTACGACCCGGCCGGCGGCCCCCGCGCGTTCGTCTGGAAGTACGAGGCGTCGGCCGACCTCAGCGCCGACGCGACGGCCGCCGCGCGGGAGCAGTTGCGCCTGGTCCTCGCCACGGCGCTCGTGCAGAAGGGCTTCGTCACGGAGCCGCAAGCGACGGTCCTTTACGCCACGCTCCGGTTCGAGCGGGTCGGCGCGCCGACGCCGGTCGGGGCGTACCTTCCCGAGCCGCTGCCGATGGCCGGCTTCGGGGCGGCCCACTACGGGCTGGGGTCGGCGGGCGACGCGTGGAACGGCCTGTACGCCGCCCCCACGAGCTACCGCAACCACTTCGGCCGGGTCCGCGTCACGCCGATCCCGGCGGCCTACGGCGCGGCGTCGGGCCACCCCGCCGGCGGCTGCGCGTACTCGCCGTGGGCGGCCCTCGCGCACAGCCCCGACTCGCTGGCGTGGGGCGAGACCCCGCCGCCGGTTACGTCGCGGCGGGAACTGCTGGCCGGCAAGAAGTCGGCCGATTCGGACGCTCTTTACGACTCGGGCTTGTCGCTGTACTGGGCCGGCAAGTACGCCGACGCGGCCGAGCACCTCGCGGCGGCCGCCGAGTTGGGCGACGCCCCGCCGGCCTGGAGCTACTACGGCCTCGCGGAGTTGGCCCTCGGCCACTCCGAGTCGGCGCGCGCCGCGCTCCGCCACGCCGCGGCCCTCGAACTCGCGTCGGCCGGGGCCGGCCCGGACTTGCGGTCGCAGTTCGAGCGCGTGCGAGGCGACACCCGCGCCCGCCTGGAGGCGTACCGCGCCGGCGTGACGCCCGACCAAGCCGCCGCCGTCCTCGCGGCGCGCCCGGCCCTGCGCGCCGACGCCTTGACCGCGGGCAAGTGACGCGGACCGCCCGTCCCCCCGAAATGGACGCGGCAACCCGGCGCGAGCGACTAAAATTTCCCGCGCGAGTTTCCCGGCCGTCCGGGTCGGAACTCCGAGTCGACACCCGCCGCGCCTGCGGCGGACCCGGCCGCCGGACAAGTCTCAGCGGGGCGTTCGCCTCGTCATTCAAGTCGCCACCAATTCCGTGCCGTCGCGGGATTTCGCCCGCGACAGGAGAAACCTGTTCTAGATATGCGTCGCTGGCGAGAGTCATTCGGACAAATCGTCCGAATTGACTTTCGATTTTGCGCTGACATCATCGACGAAAGGTACCGCACCATGACCCTCGGACTGCGTACTCGGTTGCTCGCGGTCGCCGTCACGCCCCCGGTCGCGCTGGCCGCCGTCGCCGCCGCCGGGACGCCCGGTTGGCTGGTGGCGGCTCTCGCCGGGTTATCCGCCGGCCTCGCGGGCCTGGCGGTCGTGGCCGTGCTGACCGCGTTCGGGCGGTTGCAGTCCGCCGCGACCGAGGCGCTCCGGGCCGCCGGACTTGCTGAACCCGTCGGGCAGGGCGACGGGACCGAAGCCGTCGCCTACGCGGTCGCCGCGCTCGGGGCCGAACTCGCCTCGGAGCGGGTGACGCTGGCCTGGCGCGACCGGCAGTTCCGCGAGACCCTCGCCGACGCGACGGCGGCGCTGAAGGCCGTGGCCCGCGACTGGCGCGGCGCGGTGCGGCCTGGCTCGCCGTGGGCCGCCGACAACGAGGCGCTCGCGGACGCCGTGGCCGGAGTCGCCGCCGCGGGGGCCGCGGGCCAGCGCCGCGCGGCCGGCATCCAGTCGGTACTCAACGACTTGCCGGACCCGGTTGTGGTGCTCGACGCCAAGTTGGCCGCGATTTACCTGAACGCCGCGGCCGAAGACTGGTTCGGCCACCTGCCGGGCCGCGGACTGAAGCAACCCCTCACGGCGCTGCTGGCCGAGGCCGGGGTGCCCGACCCGGCCAGCCCCGACGGCCCG
>JANXTD010000930.1 GCA_025352585.1 Fimbriiglobus sp. | reverse complement strand
GGCGGCGACCTTCGCCGCGTGCGTCGGCGTGACGCGGCCGGGCGGCACGGTCTCCAACGTCGGCTACCACGGCGACGGCGAGGGCGTGCCGATCCCGCGGCTGGCCTGGGGCGTCGGCATGGGGGACAAGACGATCCGCACCTCGCTGTGCCCCGGCGGCGCGGAGCGCATGGGCCGGCTGATGCGGCTGGTCGCGGCCGGCCGCATCGACCCCCTGCCGCTGACGACGCACCGCTTCGGCTTCGGCGAGATCGGCAAGGCGTTCTCGATGATGCAGACCAAGGAGGACGGCATGGTCAAGCCGCTGGTCACCTTCGCCTGACGCCCCCCGACTGCCGCCTCCCTTTTGGAGAACGACCCGATGACGACGGACCACCCCGCCGACCCGCCGGACGCCGAACTCGAGGCGGTCTTACAGGCACTCACCGCCGTCCGCGCGGGCGTGCTCGCCGAGGCGGCCGCGGCCGAGGCGCTCCTGGGCGGCGTCCACCCCGAGCAGGCGGCGAGCGCCCGCAACCTGCTTCACTACCTCGCGCTACGCCGCCGCGACCTGCGGCCGCTGCAGTCGCGGCTGGCCGCGCTGGGCCTGTCGTCGCTGGGCCGCGCCGAGTCGCACGTCCTGGCGACGCTCGACGCCGTCCTCGCGGCCCTCCGCGGCCTCACCGGCTCCCCCTGGCGGCCGCCGCACCCCGAGGCGTCCGGCGTCGATTTCGGCGGCGGCGAGCGGCTGCTGGCCGCGCACGCCGACGCCCTGCTGGGCCCGGGCCCGCCCGGCCGGTCCGCGCGCATCATGGTCACGATGCCGGGCGAGGCGGCGGGCAACGACGCGTTGGTCCGCGACCTGCTCGAAGGCGGCATGGACTGCCTGCGGATCAACTGCGCCCACGACGACGCCGCGGCGTGGCTGGCGATGGTCGAAACCTTGCGGCGGGCGGAGCACTCACTGGGGCGGACCTGCAAGGTGGCGATGGACTTGGCCGGGCCCAAGCTGCGCACCGGCCCGCTGGAGCCCGGCCCGGCGGTCGCCAAGGTCCGCCCCCGCCGCGACGCCCTCGGCAACGTCACCGCCCCCGCGCGGGTCTGGCTGACCGCCGAGTCGGCCCCGCAGCCGCCCCCCGCGCCGGCCGCCGCCCGCCTGCCCGTGCCCGCGGCGTGGCTGGCCGCGCTCAATGTCGGCGAGCGACTGAAGTTCACCGACGCGCGGGGCGCGAAGCGGGCCTTCACGATCGTGGATGCGGTCGGAGGTGACCGCTGGGCGGAGGCGACCCGCACGGCCTACGTCGTGCCGGGCACCTCCCTGAAGCGCGGCCGGGTCGCGTCGGGGGGAGGCGACCGCGAAGCCCTCGTAGGCGCGTTGCCGCCCGGCGAGCAGTCCCTTGAGTTACGGGTAGGGGACGTGCTCACCCTGACGCGCGACCTCACGCCGGGCCGGCCGGCGACCCGCGACGCGGCGGGGGCGGCACTCACGCCCGCGTCGATCGGCTGCACGCTCCCGGCCGCCTTCGACGGCGTCAGGGCCGGCGAGCCGATCCGCTTCGACGACGGCAAGGTCGGCGGCGTGGTCGAGGCGGTGGACGCGACGCGGGTCCTCGTCCGGGTCACCCGGACCGCCCCGGGGGGCGCGGAGTTGCGGGCCGACAGGGGGGTCAACCTGCCCGAGAGCGACCTTCGGCTCGACGCCACGACCGCCAAGGACATTGAGGACCTGACTTTCGTCGCCCGTCACGCCGACATCGTCGAGCTGTCCTTCGCCAACACCGCCCGGGATGTCGAAAGGCTCCACGAGCACCTGGCCCGCCTGGGGGGCCGGACGCCCGCGGTCGTCCTCAAGGTCGAGACGCGCCGCGGCTTCGAGAACCTGCCCGAGCTGCTGCTGGCGGCCATGCGGTCGCCGTGCTGCGGGGTGATGATCGCCCGCGGCGACCTGGCGGTGGAGGTCGGGTTCGAGCGGCTGGCGGAGGTCCAGGAGGAGATCCTGTGGGTCTGCGAGGCGGCCCACGTCCCCGTGGTCTGGGCGACCCAGGTGCTCGAGGGCCTGGCCAAGGGGGGGACGCCGTCGCGGGCCGAGGTCACCGACGCGGCGGCGGGCGTGCGGGCCGAGTGCGTCATGCTGAACAAGGGGCCGCACGTCGGCGCGGCGGTGCGGGCGCTCGACGACATCCTGCGGCGCATGCAGGCCCACCACTGCAAGAGCCGCTCCACGCTGCGGGAGTTGAGGCTCGCGCACGCGCGGCCGGCCGCCGCGGGCGAGTGAAGTCGAGCGACGGCCCGGGCGGGGTCGAAGTCGCGGGGCGTCGGCTCCGTTGTTGCAGCAGTGCCCCCCAACACGATCGCCGCGACCGGCCGCCCCGAGGACACTTCCGATGCCCGACTGGCTCCCCCCGTCGTGGCACTGGTTCAGCGGGGCCGCCGTCGTCGCCCTCGACCTCTACGCCACCGCCCACGTCGTCCTGCGCAAGCGGGACGTGCAGGCGGCCATCGGCTGGGCCGGGCTGATCTGGTTCGCGCCGGGCGTCGGGCCGGTCCTGTACTACCTGCTCGGTGTCAACCGCGTCGAGCGGAAGGCGAAGCGGCTCAAGCTGCAGAGGCCCGCGCGGCACCGCGGCACCGGGGCCACGCCGGGCGACGCGGACGCCCTGCCCCCGGCCGCGGCCCACCTGGCCCCGCACGCCCGGCTGGTCGGCCACCTGACCGGTGCCGCGCTGCTCGGCGGCAACGCCGTGCGCCCGCTCACCACCGGTACCGAGGCCTACGCCGAGATGCTCCGCGCCATCGACGGGGCCGCCCGCACCGTCGGCCTGAGCACGTACATCTTCGACAACGACGCGGCCGGGGAGCGGTTCGTCGAGGCCCTCGGCCGCGCGGCCGCGCGCGGGGTCGCCGTCCGCGTCCTCCTCGACGACATCGGCGCGCGCTACTCGTGGCCGCGGACGGCCGTCGGGCCGCTGCGCCGGGCCGGGGTCCAAGTCGCGCGCTTCCTGCCGCAGTTCTACCCGTGGTACTTCGCCTACGCCAACCTCCGCAGCCACCGCAAGATCCTCGTCGCGGATGGGGCGGTCGGCTTCACCGGCGGCATGAACATCCGGGCGGCTCACGACCCGAGCCTCCACCCCAAGTCGCCCGTCGCCGACCTGCACTTCCGCCTCGACGGCCCGGCGGTCGCCCACCTGCGCGAGGCCTTCGCCGACGACTGGGAGTTCTGCACCCGCGAGGCCCTCGCCGGGCCGGGCTGGTCCCCGCACCTCGCGCCGCGCGGCTCGGCCCTGGCGCGCGGCGTCCGCAGCGGGCCGGACGACGCGTTCAAGCGGCTGCGGGCGGTGCTCCTCGGCGGCCTGGCGTCGGCCCGGTCGTCGGTGCGGGTCGTCACGCCGTACTTCCTGCCGGACGACGCGCTGATCGCCGGGCTGAACGTCGCCGCCCTGCGCGGGGTGAGGGTCGATGTCGTGCTGCCGGCGCGGTGCAACCTGCGGCTGGTCCAGTGGGCGTGCACGGCCCAACTCGGGCAGGTGCTCGAGCACGGCTGCCGGGTCTGGCTGGCCCCGCCGCCCTTCGCCCACACCAAGCTCATGGTGGTGGACCGCGCCTGGGTGCTGTTCGGGTCGTCGAACTGGGACCCGCGCAGCCTGCGGCTGAACTTCGAGTTCGACGTGGAGTGCTACGACGCCGACCTGGCCGGCCGGCTCGACGACGAGGTCGCGCGCACGGTCGGCC
>JANXTD010000911.1 GCA_025352585.1 Fimbriiglobus sp. | reverse complement strand
TCGAGTCGGTGCGGACCATCGCCCGGCAGGTGCAAGGCCCCGTGATTTGCGGCCTCGCCCGCGCCGCCAAGTCCGACATCGAGCGCGCCTGGGAGGCGGTCCAGGACGCCGCGCACCCGCGGATTCACGTCTTCCTCTCGTCGAGCGACATCCACATCCAGCACCAGTTGAAGTCCGACCGCGCCAGTGTCAAAGCGAAGGCGAAGGCGATGGTCGCGCTCGCGAAGAGCCTGTGCGCGGACGTCGAGTTCTCGCCGATGGACGCGACCCGCACCGACCCCGACTACCTGCACGAGATGCTCGAGGCGGTCGTGGCCGAGGGGGCGACGACGCTGAACATCCCCGACACCGTCGGCTACGCCACGCCGCACGACTACGCCGCGATGATCGCCGGCATCCTGAAGCACGTCCCCGGTGCCACCCGCACCGTGATTTCGACGCACACCCACGACGACCTCGGCCTGGCCGTGCCGAACGCCCTCGCCGGGCTGATGGCGGGCGCGCGGCAGGTCGAGTGTACGATCAACGGCATCGGCGAGCGGGCCGGCAACACGGCGCTCGAAGAGATCGTCATGGCGCTGCACACCCGCGCCGATTATTACAAGTTACCGACCCGCATCAACACCCGCTTGCTGTACCCCATCAGCCGCAAGTTGTCGCACGTCACCGGCATGCAGGTGCAGCGCAACAAAGCCATCGTCGGCCAAAATGCGTTCGCCCACGAGGCCGGTATCCATCAAGACGGCATGTTGAAGGACCGCAGTACCTACGAGATCATGAAGCCCGAAGACGTGGGCATTCCGCAGACCGAACTCGTGCTGGGCAAGCACTCCGGCCGGCACGCCTTGCGTGCCCGCATCGGCGACCTCGGCTACCACCTCAGCGACGACCAGTTGAACCGCGCCTTCGAGGCCTTCAAGGTTTTGGCCGACCGCAAGAAGGAAGTGTACGACGCCGACATCGAATCCTTGGCCGAGAACCAGCTCCAGACGACCACGACGAAGCTGTACACGCTGCAAGCCTTCACGTCGAACGCCGGCACCGGCACGCTACCGAGCGCGGCGGTCTGCCTGTGGCGCAGCGACGGCACCATCTTGAAGGACGCGGCGACCGGCGACGGCCCGGTGGACGCGGTCTTCAAGACGATCGCCCGCATCTGCGGCGTGAACATCAAGCTGGTCGATTACCGCGTCCGGGCGGTGACGGTCGGCACCGACGCGCAGGGCGAGGCGTACATCGAGGCTGAACACTCCGGCCGCCGGCTGCACGCCCGCGCCGTCTCGACCGACATCGTCGAGGCGAGCGCGCTGGCGTACCTCGAGATCATCAACCGCATGGTGAGCCGCGACGGCCGCGACCGCCTGCTGCCGACCGACGTGATCGCCCCGAGCGAACTACTCCCGGCAACGGCGTGACCCCAGGCGAGCGGGGGACGACAGCCCCCGAGCGCTTCCGCCGTCGGCGACCGTCCTTCCAAACGGGAGTCTCGGCGGACTGTCGTCCCCCGCTCGCCAGGTAACCGCATGCCCCCAGATGTCGTGATCGTTGGCGGCGGACTCGCCGGGCTGGCGTGCGCCCGGCGGCTCATGCAGTGCGGCGTCTCGTTCACGCTGCTCGAGGCGGCCGACGGCGTCGGCGGGCGGGTGCGCACCGATGTCGTCGAGGGCTTCCGGCTCGACCACGGCTTCCAACTTTTCCTGCCGGCGTACCCCGAGGCGGCGCGCGTCCTCGACTACGCCGCGCTCGAGCTGCGGCCGTTCGTGCCGGGGGCGCTAGTGCGTGTCAACGGCCGCTTCCACCGGGTCGCCGACCCGCGCGTCGAACCGCTCACCGGCCTGCGTAGCGCGTTCAACCCCGTCGGCACCTTCCGCGATAAACTGCGGCTCGCCAACCTCAAGTTCGCCCTCGACCGCGTCAGCGTCGATCGGCTCGGCGACACGCCGGATGTCTCGACGTTCGACGAGTTGCAACGGAACCGCGGCTTCACCGACGCCTTCATCCGGCGGCTCGCGGCCCCGTTCTTCGGCGGGGTGTTTCTCGACAAGGAACTCGCCACGTCGGCGCGGTTCTTCCGCTTCGTCTTCAAGATGTTCGCCGCCGGCGCGGGGGCCGTGCCGCGCCTCGGCATGGGCCACATCCCGGAGCAACTCGCCTCGACGTTGCCGCCCGGCAGCGTCCGACTCAACGCCGCCGTGGCCTCGCTGCGACCCGGCCGCGTGACGCTAGCCGACGGCGAAACCCTGACGCCTCGCGCCGTGGTGGTGGCGACCGACTCCACCGTTGCGGCCCGCTTGACCGGCGGCGCGGTGACCGACCCCGGCTGGAAGGGCACCGTGACGCTGTACTTTGCGGCCGCAAAATCCCCTATCGGCGAGGGCACTTTGGCGGTCAACGGCGAGGGCGTCGGCCCGGTCAACACGGTCGCGGTGATGTCCGACGTGTCGGCCGACTACGCCCCGCCGGGCGCGTCGCTGGTCTCCGTGTCGGTTGTCGGTGACGGCGGCGTGTCACCGGGTGACCTCGAGGCGTCCGTGAGGCGGCAACTCGCCGGCTGGTACGGCGACGCCGTCGCCGGCTGGCGGCACCTGCGGACGTACCGCATCCCGCTCGCGCTGCCGGACCAGTCGCCCGGCAAGCTGTCGCCGTGGCAACGCCCGGTGCGTCTGGAGCGCGG
>JANXTD010000908.1 GCA_025352585.1 Fimbriiglobus sp. | reverse complement strand
GAGACGAAGCCGTCAACACCCACCCGCGTTACCAACCGAGACTTGCTCCCGTCGCTCGCGCGTCCGGCTAACAAGACCTCCAGAAACTATGGCCCGATCGACTCGGGGCCGCGCTCGCCGGTGCGGATGCGCACGCTGTCGCCGAGCGAGAAGACGAAGATCTTGCCGTCGCCGATGTTGCCGGTCGTTCCCGTGCGGGCGGCGTGGACGATCGCCTCGATCGTCGCCTCGACGAACGGCTCGTTGACCGCGATCTCGAGCTTGAGCTTCGGGATCAGCCGGATCTGCACCTCGTTGCCGCGGTACAACTCGGTGTACCCGCGTTGACGGCCGCAGCCGCGCACGTCGGTCACCGTCATCAAGTACACGTCGCGCTCGTTGAGCGCCTGCTGGACCGCCTCGAGTTGCTCGGGGCGAATAATGGCCACAATCATTTTCACGGCGGGTTCTCGCGTTGGGCGGGGTCGGGTGTGCGGAGAGGGGGCGGGCCGCCCGAGGTTGCCCCCCGGCGGCCCGCGAGACTCGGTTCGTTACAGCTTGACGACCTTGACCGGCTTGCCCGGCAGGAGCTTCTTGAACAGCGACTCCAGCCGCGCCGCCACGGCCGGGGCGTCCGCGCCGCGGCAGTGGAAGTGGTTGCCGCTGAACGTCGTCACGCTGGGGTAGACCGCCAGGAAGTCCGGCGACGCCGGCTTGTCCGACGGCTGGCACAGCCCCGTCCAGAGCTTGGCGATGTCCTCGTGGGCGACGCCCTCGACGGCCAACTCGAAGCGGGTCGATTTCACCTTGGGGGCCAGCGCCGCCTTCGGCTCGGTGCCGCCGCGCAGTGCGGTCGTCTCGGTCGCGAGGCCGAAGTCGAAGCCGGTCTCGCCGTGCTCCGTCTGGTCGAGGCCGATCGTCTCGTTCTTCTTGGTCGTCGAGAAGTTGCCGAGCGTGATCGCCTGCACCAGCAGCACCAGCAGCAGGCTCGCCGCCAGGGCGTAAACCGCCGAGAAGGTCGCCGCCTTGACCTGGATGATCAACTGCGTGAACGGCGTCTTGAGGCTCTCCGGGTCGGCGGTGCGCTTGGCGACCGTCTCCTTGAGCGTCTTTAACTCGGCCTCGGCCCCCGTGAACGCCTTGTCGGCGTCGGCGGCGTACATCTCGGCGAGTTCGCCGGCGTCGAACACCTTCTTCTCGTCGTCGCTGAGCTTGTCCTTGCCCTTGGTCACCAGCGCGTCGTAGCCCGGCTTGACCTTCTCGAAAGCGGCCTTCTTCTCGTCGGCCTCCTTCTTGGCGTCGGCGATGCCGGACTTCTCCAGCAGCGCGACGCGGGCGTCCTGGCCCTTCATGGCGAAGAAGCCGTCGCCGCCGGCGGGGTAGATGGCGCTGTAGCAGAACAGGCCGGTCAGGACCGCGCCGATGAAGCCGCCCACGCCGTGGACCCCGAAGGCGTCGAGCGAGTCGTCGTAGCCGAGCATGTTCTTGACCATGACGGCGATGTAGCAGCCGATGGCTGCGGCCGCGCCGATGGCGACTCCGCCCCAGACGTAGACGTAGCCCGAGGCCGGCGTCACGGCGACGAGGCCGGCGACGATCCCCGAGGCGAGGCCGAGCGCCGTCGGCTTACCCTTCAGTACCCACTCGATGAAGATCCAGACCAGGCCGGCGGTCGCGGCGGCGGCTTGCGTGGCGGCAAATGCACTGCCCGCCTGGCCGTTGCTGGCGAGGCCGCTGCCGCCGTTGAAGCCGAACCAGCCGAACCAGAGCAGGCCCGCGCCGAGCAGCGTGATCACCATGCTGTTGGGGTGGATGACCGTCTTCGGGTAGCCGTCGCGGCGGCGCAGCACGAGGCACGCGGCGAGGCCGGCGAATCCGGCCGCGATGTGGACGACCGTGCCGCCGGCGTAGTCGAGCGCGCCCATCTTGCCGAGGAGGCCGATGGCGGCGAGGCCACGCTTGGCACTCGGGATCGTCATGTCGAACCAGTCGAAGGCCCAGACCATGTGCGCCAGCGGGCAGTAGACGAAGCTGATCCAGAGGATCGTGAAAATACAGAACGGCCAGAAGCGGATGCGCTCGGCGACCGCCCCGCTAATCAGCGCCGGGGTGATGATCGCGAACATCCCCTGGAACATGACGTGGACGTAGACCGGGATTTTGTACTGCGGCAGGGCGTCCGAGTGGGCGACGCCCTGGAGGAAGAACAGGTCCCAGCTCCAGCCGATGACGCCGCCCTTAACGCCGGCGATGTCGATCGAGAGCGCCGACGGGCCGAAGGCGAGGCCGTAGCCGAAGGCGACCCAGAAGATGCCGACGACCGACAGGCAGGCCATGCTCTGCATCATCGTGGCGAGGATGTTACGCCGCCGCACCATGCCGCCGTAGAAGAGCGCCAGGCCGGGGATCATGACCATGACGAAGGCCGACGCGGTCAGCATCCAGGCGGTGTCGCCGCGCGACAGGTCGCCGACTTGGGCCTTGTCCTTGGCGGCGTCGGCGGTCGCCTTGATGTCGGCGACGCCCTTCAGCCCCTCATCGACGCCCTTCTTGGAGGCGTCGAACTCGACCTTGGCGTCGGCGATCGACTTCTGCATCCCCTCGATCGACTTGGCCGCGCCCTCGACCTTGGCCAGGCCGGCGGTGGCGTCGGACTTGAACGCCTTCAGGTCGCCGGTGGCCCCGGTGACGCTGGCGTCGAGCTTGCCGAAGTCCTTCTTGACGGTCGAGAGTTCGCCCTTGAGGTCGGCGACGGTCTTGGTCAAGTCGGCGACGGTCTTGTCGGTGGCGACCGCCGAGAGTTCGCCCTTGAGGTCGGCGACGGTCTTCTTGAGTTCGGTGACGGTCTTGTCCGTGTCGATGGCCAGCTTCTTGGTGGCCTCACGCTCGGCCTTGATCGCGGCGGAGCGGGCGGCGTCCTTGGCGGCCTGGTCGGCGTCGGCCTTGGGGTCGCCCTGCGCGGCGGGCTTGGCCTTGGTGGCCGCGGGGTCTTTGCCCTCCTGGGACCAACCGGAGTTGCCCAGCATCAGTACGCCGGCCGCGAAGAGTGCGGCCAATCCGAGTTGTCGCGAACGCATGTCCACCTCGATGATTAAGGAACGCCGCCCGCGCCACGGGGCCGGGATCATTCATGCCCCGAAAGTTAATGGATGCCCCGAGAAACAGGCAAGAAGTTTCGCCGAAAATCGCGCGGATTTCTCGGCAATCGTGCGGGATCACCGCCTCCGACCCGCTCACGCCCGGGCGACGAAACCGGCGGCCGATTCTGATAGATCGTTAAGGTTCTCTACGGAGGGACGCGGACGCTGCAACGGGGCAATGTTGCAGGACCGGCGGGCGGCTCCGCGGGGTCGCCGGGGGACGGGGCGAGCCTGGGGCGCTAGGGTATCGCGGCTCGCGCGGGGGAGGCGCGCGGGCCGGGGGAGGGTTCGGCGTTGCACCGGGTGCATCCGCGGGAGAGGTGCCGACTGTCTATCCCGCCTTACGCCAACGCCCAGCCCCAAACCGACCCCCCGGCGGAATTCCCACGCCGCCCGGCCGAGATGGCGGTTGAGCGGCCCCGCCGGCCGCGGTACAATTGCCATCCCGCCCCCGCCGCCCGTCCGCAGGTCGCCCCCGATGCGCTCGACCCTTCTCGCCCTGTTGGCCCTCGCCGCGCCGGTGTCCGCCGCCGAAGGCCCGACGGGCGAGCAGATCTACCGGGCGCAGTGCCAGAAGTGCCACGGGGCCAACGGCGAAGGCGTGAAGGACGAGTACGACCAGGCGCTGAGCGGCAACCGCTCGGTGCCGCAACTCTCGAAGTACGTGGCCAAGGCGATGCCGCCGGACAACCCCGGCTCGATCCCGCCGGACGTGGCGGAGAAGGTGTCGGCGTACGTCCACGCGGCGTTCTACTCGAAGGAGGCCCGCGAGCGCAACGCCCCGCCGCGCGTGGACCTCGCCCGGCTGACGGTCAACCAGTACCGCCAGAGCGTCTTCGACCTCGTGAATTCGACGCAGTGGAACCCCACCTGGGGCGACAAGTCGGGCCTCAAGGGCGAGTACTTCAACGGTCGGGGCTACGACACGAAGAAGCGGCTGATCGACCGCGTCGATCCGGTCGTGAGCTTCGACTTCGGCACCGCGGGGCCGACGGACAAGTTCGACGCGACGCAGTTCTACATCCTCTGGGCGGGGTCGGTACAGGCCCCGGAGACGGGCGAGTACGAGTTCGTCGTCAAGTCCGACCAGGCGGTGAAGCTGTGGGTGAACGGCCAGTCGCAGCCGCTCATCGACGCCTGGGTGAAGTCGGGCACCGACACCGAGTTCCGCGGCAGCTTGTCGCTGGTGGGCGGGCGGGCCTACCCGATCAAGCTCGAATTCTCGAAGGCGAAGCAGGGGGTGCAGAACGACCCCAACAAAAACAAGCCGGTCCCGGTCACGCCGTCGCGGGTGTCGCTGGAGTGGAAGGTGCCGGGCCGCGCCGCCGAGGTGGTGCCGGCGCGGTTCCTGTCGCCGGGCAGTTCGCCGGAGGGGTTCGCGGCGGCGACGCCGTTCCCGCCGGACGACCGCAGTTACGGCTGGGAGCGCGGCACGACGGTGTCGAAGGAGTGGGAGCAGGCCACGACCGACGCGGCCCTCGAAGCGGCGGCGTACGTCGTGCCGCGCATGGACAACTGGGCCAAGACTAAGTCGGACGCCCCGGACCGCGTGGCCAAGCTGAAGGTGCTGGGCGTGAAGCTGGCCGAGACCGCCTTCCGCCGGCCGCTGAGCGACGCCGAGAAGAAGTCGCTGGTCGAACGCCACTTCGACGCCCCGAAGGCCGACCCCGAGGCGGCGATGAAGCGGGTGGTGCTGCTGATGCTGAAGTCGCCGCGATTCTTGTACCGCGAGCCGGCCGGGACGCCGCCGCAGTACGCTACCGCGGCGCGGCTGTCGTACACGCTCTGGGACACGCTGCCCGACGCCGAGTTGCTGCAAGCCGCGGCCGCCGGCAAGTTGGGCACGCCCGAGGAGATCCGCCGGCAGGCCGAGCGTCTGGCCCGCGACCCCCGCGCCGACGCCAAGCTGACGGGCCTGATGCACCACTGGCTCGGCCTCGACTCGGCCCACGAGCTGTCGAAGAACAAGGAACGCTTCCCCGGCTTCGACGCGGCCCTGGCCAGCGACTTACGCACTTCGCTCGACCTGACGCTGGCGGAGATTTTGCGCAGCGACGGGCCCGACTTCCGCCGGCTGCTCACCGAGGATCGCGTCTACCTCAACGACCGCCTGGCGAAGTTCTACGGCGTCGATCCCCCCAAGGGCGGCGTGTTCATGAAGTTGCCGCTCGACCCCGGCCAGCGCATGGGCACCCTGACGCACCCGTACGTCCTGGCCAACTACGCCTACACCAACGAGAGTTCGCCGATCCACCGCGGCGTCTTCCTGGCCCGCGGGGTGCTGGGCTTGACGCTGAAGCCGCCGAACGAGGCGTTCACGCCGTTCGCCGCCGACCTGCACCCGAGCTTGAGCACCCGCGAGCGCACGGCGTTGCAAACGTCGCCGCGCGGCTGCCAGCAGTGCCACAGCCTCATCAACCCGCTGGGCTTCTCGCTCGAAGCCTTCGACGCCGTCGGCCGCTACCGCACGACCGAGCGCGGCAAGCCGCTCGACGCCTCGGGGTCGTACCTGAACCGCGCCGGGGAGACGGTGAAGTTCGGCGGCGCGGTCGAGTTGGCGAAGTACCTGGCCGGCTCGGCGGAGGTCCACGACTCGGTCACGGAGCAGGCGTTCCACCACCTGGCGCAGCAGCCGATCCGGGCTTACGGCCCCCGCAAGCAGGCCGAGTTGCGCGAGGCGTTCGTGAAGTCGGGCTTCAGTTTGCGCGCCCTGGCCGTCGAAGTCGCCGTGACCGCGGCGGCCCCGCCGACTCCGCCGGGAACGCTCCCTGGGGCGACAACGTCCAAGAAATGACGACGCCGAGCGATCCGCGGCTTAGACTGTAGACACCCGCCATACCCACACAGGGTTTCCCCGATGACCACGAACCGCCGCGACTTCCTCAAAACTCTCGGCGTCGGTGCCGCAGCGTTGCCGTTCCTGGCGAACCTGCCGAGCCTGGCGTTCGCCAACCAGGGCGCGCGGAAGCAGCGGCTCGTGATCATGTTCAGCCCCAACGGCATCACGCCGAAGACCTTCTGGCCGACGGAGTACGGGGCCGACTTCGCGTTCGCCGAAAGCCTCACGCCGCTGGAGCCGTTTAAGAAGCAGACGCTGTTGCTCAACGGCGTGAGCGACCGCATCGGCGGCGACGGCGACAACCACATGCGCGGCATCGGCTGCCTGCTGACGGGCACCGAACTCTTCCCCGGCAACATCCAGGGCGGCTCGCACACCCCCGCCGGCTGGGCCAAGGGCCACAGCATCGACCAGGAGATCAAGACCTTCCTCCAGAAGGACGCCGCGACGCGCACCCGCTTCGGCTCGCTGGAGTTCGGCGTCATGGTTCCGAAGCACGCCGACACCTGGACGCGGATGTGCTACGCCGCCGCCAACAAGCCGATCACGCCGATCGACGACCCGTACGCGATGCTCAACAAGCTCTACGGCCGCACCAAGGACCGCGAACTGCTGGCCAGCGTGATGGACGACCTCAACGGCGACTTGCGCAAAGTCCGCGACGCCGTGAGTGTCGAGGACCGCCGGC
>JANXTD010000894.1 GCA_025352585.1 Fimbriiglobus sp. | reverse complement strand
GAATCGAGTCGAGCGCATCGTTGGATTCTGCGACACCTCACACCCGACACCCGACCTGCGTTAGCGCGGCGAAACGATCCCTCTGCGTACCAGTTCCACCGCGCACTGCACCGCGTTCGTCGCCGCGCCCTTGCGCAGGTTATCCGCCACGACCCACAGGTTCAGCGCGTTCGGGTTCGACGGGTCGAGCCTCACGCGGCCGACGTACGTGTGGTCGGTGCCGGCGGCGTGCAGCGGCTGCGGGAAGTCGCCGGCGAACTCGTCCATCAGCACCACGCCGGGGGCTTCGGCGAGCGCCGCTTTCGCCTCGGCGACCGTGACCGGGCGCTCGAACTCGACGTTGACCGACTCGCAGTGGGCGATCCGCACCGGCACCCGCACGCAGGTCGCGCTCACGCCGAGCGTGGGCGTGCCGAGGATCTTGCGTGTCTCGTTGACGACCTTGTTCTCTTCTTCGGTATAGCCGTTGTCGTCGAGGGTCCAGTCGAGCGTGATGACGTTGCCGGCCAACTGGGCGCGGTGGGCCGTCGGCTCCGGCACGGCCGTGCCGGCGGCGTAGGCGGTCAGTTGGGCGTTGAAGTCGGTCAGGCCGGTCGCGCCCTTGCCCGACGACGACTGGTAGGTCGAGACGATCACGCGGCGGAGTGGAGAGAGGTTTGAGAGCGGCTTGAGCGCGACGGTCAGCGGGATGGCGACGCAGTTGGGGTTGGCGACGATCCCCTTGCGGGCGTGGTGCAGCTCCTCGGGGTTGACCTCGGGCACCACGAGCGGGCAGTCGGGGTCCATGCGCCACGCCGACGAGTTATCGACGACGATGGCCCCGGCCTTCACCGCGATCGGGGCGTAGTGCTTGCTGACGCTCGCCGGCGTCGAGCTGAGCACGATCTGGACGCCCTCGAACGCCGCGGGGGTCAGCAACTCGACGGCGTGCGTGTCGCCGCGGAAGGTGACCGTCTTGCCGACCGATTTCTCGGAGGCGAGGAACTTGATTTTCGACGGCGTGAAGCCCTGCTCGACGAGGACGCGCAGGATCAACTCGCCGACCGCCCCGGTCGCCCCGACCACGGCCAAACTGACATCCACGGCACCGACCTCCCGAACGTGCGGATTCTGCGGGGCCAACCCCCACAGCTATTGTGGCGGCCGCGGCCATCGCTTCAAGTCCGTTCGCGCGGCGTCACGATGGTGAGGATGCCGCCCGGTGCGGGTCGTGAGTCGTCAGCGTGGCGTCCGGTTGCGCGGGCAGGGGGTCGTGCCGTGCGAAGTCTCTGGGTCATGGCGTCGTTGATCGGTGCAACCGGCGTGGCCTCGGCGCAGGCCGACACCGCGCCCGATGTGCGCTACTGGCCGCTGCGTGAGATCAACTTCCCCGTGCCGCTGGAGCGCTACGGCCGCGACAGCGCCAGGCCGGCGAAGCTGCACTTCCACGTCTACGACCGCGGGGCCTGGTCCGAGTACGCCGTGCGCGGGATCAACGACCTCGACCTGATCGACTCCGAGACGAAGAAGCGCGGCTTCCGCTACGTCAGCCCCGCCGACGGCCAGTACGACTTCGCCCTGCAACTCGAGTCGGCGAGCGGCGAGTTGACGCCGCGCACCGCCGACCTGTCGCCGCAGTACCGCGTCGTCGTCGACACCCGGCCGCCGCTGGTCCGGGCCGCGCGGGTCGGCAAGACCGGCATCGAGTGGGAGGCGGTCGATGAGAACCTCGCGGCCAGTGGCGTCCGCCTCGAAGCCCGCTGGGTGCGCGACTCGTCGAACCCCGATGCGAACCTCGACAACGCCAAGTACGTCACCGTCAACCCGCGCGGCTTTAACCCCAAGGCGGTCGACAGTTACACCTGGACCGAACTGCGGCCCGGCGACATCCTCGACTTCCGCGTCGTCGCCAAGGACAAGGCCAACCACGAGACGGCCACGCCGCCGATCCGCCTACCGGGCGACGGCGAGGGGCCGGGCCTCGGCGTCGCCCGGCCGGGGTCCGGCTTCGGCGGCACCGCCGACGCCGGCGGCGACCGACGCTTCGGGCCGGGGTCGAAGGACTACTCGAACACGCGGAACCTGACGATCACCTCGAAGCTGCAAAAGGTCACGCGGTCGGGGGTGGCGTCGTCGCACTTGTGGATGCGCGACGCCTCGCAGAAGTGGGTCAAGGTCAAGGATAAGGCCGAGTCGATCGCCGAGGAGACGCCCAACCCCAAGATCGTCTGGCCGCACGCCGTCGAGAAGGACGGCGAGTACGGCTTCATCGTCATCGCCGAGAACGCCGCCGGCAAGCGCGACGCCGACCCGCGGCCCGGCGACGCCGCGCAGTTCCTCATCGAAGTCGATACCGAGTTCCCGCAGGCGGCCATCACCGACGCCCGCGTCTCCGGCACCGCCGAGCCGCGCGTCGAAATTGCGTGGAGCGCCCGCGACAACAACTTCGACTCCACGCCGATCCTGCTGGAGTACGCCCCGACGGCGACGGCGAGTGAGGCCGAGTGGAAGCCGGTCCACGCCGGGCGGCTGCCGAACACCGGCAAGTACACCTGGTTCGTGACCGACCCGAAAGTCTGGCAGTTCTTCCTGCGCATCCGCGCGACCGACCTGGCCGGCAACGAGACGAAAACGCCTTACGGCAAGAAGGTCATCGTCGATCTCGACACGCCCAAGGCGACGATCGAAAAGATCGCCGGCAACGGCTCGCCGTCGAAGGTGCAGCAGCAAGGCTCGCCGGTGGTCCACACCGACGCCAAGGAGCCGGCCCTATTCCCCAGCAGCAAGCCAGCCCCCGAGCCGGTCGCCCCCGCACCGGTGACCCCGGTCGCCCCCGCGACGCCCGTGACGCCGGCCGCCCCGGTGACGCCGCCGGCCGCGCCCGTGCCGTCAGGAACGAACCCCCAGGGCGGCCCCAACGTGCCCAAATTACCGGACTGAGTCTCGAAGCGGCCGGGCATGTCGTAAACTGACCGGCACCGCACCCCCTGACCCGCACCCCGCCTGGACCCCGAGATGTTCGCACGCCGAGACTACGCCCGCGACTACATGATGATCCCGCCCGGTACGGGAGAGCAGTCGGTGGCCAACATGATCGTGGAGATTCCGAAGGGCCGCCGTACCAAGTTCGAGATCGACAAGGCGACCGGCTTGTTCAAGATGGACCGCTACCTGTACAGCTCGACGATGTACCCCGGCGACTACGGCTTCATCCCGCAAACGTTGGCCGAGGACGGCGACCCGCTCGACATCCTGGTCATGGTCAACGAGCCGACCTTCTCCGGGTGCCTCATCGAGGCGCGGATCGTCGGCATCTTCAAGATGCGCGACAAGGGCTTCAACGACTACAAAGTGTTGGCCGTGCCGCACCGCGACCCGCTGTTCGGGGCGATGAAGAAGCTGGACGACGTGCCGGCGCACTTCCTGCGCGAGGTCGAGCACTTCTTCTCGACGTACAAGCACCTCGAAGGCGTGAACGTCGAGCCGCTCGGCTGGTCGGGTGTGGAGGACGGCGCGATCGAAGTCCGCGGCTCGATCGAGCGCTTCCGGGCGACCCTGGGGAACTTCTAGGGTCACGTCGCGAGAAGAGATTTTGCCGCGGAGACGCAGAGTCGCG
>JANXTD010000812.1 GCA_025352585.1 Fimbriiglobus sp. | reverse complement strand
TGCGCCCAGCGGGCGACGGTGTTGGCGAAGGTGACGACCGACATGATGCCGGCGATGTACCAGTACGGCGGCTCGACGGCGAAGCGGTTGGTGGCCATCAACTTAAGGAATGCGAAGTAGTCGAGTCCCTCCCACAGCCGGGGGGCCCACTCTCGGCGGGGTGCCGTCGAACCGGGCGGCGGCGGCATACTCGGACCTCGCGGCAATTTAGAAGGAGCGGTGGAACTTCGTGCCCAGGAAGTTCAAGAACCCCACGAGCACGAGCCCCAGGAACAGCGCCGTCCAGACGGCGAACGCCCAGCGGTACGGCCGCGTGTTGCCGCCGCCGGGGAACTGCTGGTGCGGCGTCGGGTCGGTCGGGTCGGTCATCGGCTCCCTCGCTCGCGGTCACGCCACCCCACCCTATCGACGCTTGGCCGCCCACGACTCCAGGCAATGCGGCTCACCGCACCGTCACGTCGCGGAACACCCCGGCGCTCGAATCGACGATGCGCCGGCGGCGCTCGGTGCGGGGTGCTACGGCCTCGGCCCGCAACTGCCGCAGGTCGTCGAGGGTCGCCTGGCAGACGTGGCAGCCGACGAGCTTGACGTGCGCGGTCACGTAGGCGGCGAAGTCGTCGTCGAGGATTTCTTCGAGCGCCATCGACAGTTGCTCGCGGGTCGGGCACGACAGCCGCTCGCGCCACCAGACCGCGCCGATGCTGTGCTCGCCGTGGTCAGTCTCTTGCCTCACCTGGGCGACCAGGGCCAGCAGCGCCGGCCGCTCGCGGATCGCCTTCTCGACCGCCGCCGCCCGCTCCGGCGGCAGCGCGTCGTGCAGGTAGCCCTCGATGGTGGCGCGGGTAATCGGCTGGTCGGGCATGGGTCGCACCGCGGGGGCCGTCGGGTTCGCGTGACGCAGTCTTATCAAAGGCGCAAGTCGGGCCGGATTCAAGCCCCCGACGCCGGGTCCGCCACGCCGGCGTCCGCGAAGCCGGCCCGCCGCAGCACGCAGGCGTCGCACAGGCCGCACGCCAGCCCCCCCGGCGTGGGGTCGTAGCAACTCCAGGTCAGCGCGAGGTTCACCCCGAGCCGCAGGCCCTCCCGGATGACTTGGACCTTGGTCATCTGCACGAGCGGGGCGTGGACGCGCAGCCGCGTCATGTTCTCGACGCTCGCCTTCGTGGCGACGTTCGCCAGCGCCTCGAACGCCTGCAAGAACTCCGGCCGGCAGTCGGGGTAGCCGGCGTAGTCGAGCGCGTTCGCCCCGATGAACAGGTCGAACGCGCCGAGCGTCTCCGCGTAGCCGAGGGCCAGGCCCAGCAGGATCGTGTTGCGCGCCGGCACGTACGTCGGCGGGATCGACGCCGCCATCCCCGCGGCCGTGCGGCCCTTGGGCACCGCCGCGTCGCCCGTCAGCGCCGAGCCGCCGATCGCGCGCAAGTCGAGCGACACCGTGCGGTGGCCGGCCGCGCCGAGTTGCGCCGACACGAGGCCAGCGCTGCGTAACTCTCGCGAGTGCCGCTGGCCGTAGTCAACGCTCAGGGCGTAAGTCTCGAAGCCCGACGAGCGCGCCGACGCCAGCGTCACCGCGCTGTCGAGTCCGCCGCTGAGTAGCACCACCGCCCGCCGCATGACGCCGCCCCCGTTGCCCGTACATTGAGAGCAGAGCTAAGATAGTAACTGCCGCCCTGACCCGCCCCCGCGACCGAGTGCCCGCATGGAACTGACCCCGACGCCGTCGGCCGACCAACTCGACACCTTCCCGAACCCTAGCCCGGCCCGCGACTACACCATCGAGATCGTCTGCCCGGAATTCACGAGCGTCTGCCCGCTGACCGGCCAGCCGGACTTCGGCACGATCACCTACGTCTACACGCCGCACGACAAGAACGTCGAGTTGAAGTCGCTGAAGCTGTACTTGCAACGCTTCCGCAACCAGGGCATCTATTACGAGCAAGTCACCAACCGCCTGCTCGACGACTTCATCGCCGCGATTCAGCCGCGCCGCGTGACGATCGTGTCGTCGTGGACCCCGCGCGGCGGCATCACGACCAACGTGACCGTGCGTTACGAGAGGCCGGCGTGACCGACGAGGTGCCACGCCCGGTGCGATACGTGCTGGTGCTGTCGCTGCTCGCGGTGACGCTGCACTGGCCGTCGCGCGTCTACGACACACACAGTCGAGGCGAGCGGCTGTTGCGCGGCCTGCGCTACTCGCTGTTCAACGCCGCCTTCGGCTGGTGGGGCTTGCCGTGGGGGCCGGTCCGCACCGTGCAGGCGTTCGCCGCGAACCTGACCGGCGTGCCGGCCGAGGGAGTCGATGATGCGTAAGCTCGCCGTGACTTGCTTGCTGCTCGCGGCACCGACCCTGCAAGCGGGGGTTTACTCGGCCGCGGAGCCGTCGGGAATGCGGGCCGGGCCGGGCGGCACGCTCGTCGAGTTGCCGTACGTCCCGCCGTTCAAATCGTTCCTCGAAGAGCGATTGAACGCGGCCAACCCGACGATGCCCGACGCAGTTGGGGGTGTCGCTACCTTCCGCGGCCTGCTGAAGTCGCGCGTCGAGGCGCAGTCGGCGAACGCCCGCCGGCTGCCGCTGCCGCAACAGGTCGCGCACGCCGTCGATCTGATCCGCGTCGGCCGGGCCGGCGACGCCGTGAACTTGCTGGAACCGCGCACGCGCGACCGCGACCCGGACTACGTTGCCGTGGTCACGCTGGCCCACGCCTACGCCGCCCGCGGCGACTTCGGCGAGGCGATTCGCTGCCACAGCCTGGCGACGTTCGACGCCCAGCCGCCGACCCAACTGCCGGGGGTTTTGCCCGAGTTGACGGCGAGGTACGTCGAACTTGAGAAGTCGCACTACGCCCGCTGGCTGCAACTGCGGCAACGCGAGTCCGGGCAGCGCGAGGGCTTGGCCGAGCAAGAGGTGCTGCCGCTGTTCGGCCCGACGACCAATAACCCCACGCAGACGCCGGTGAAGTGGGTCAACGAGGCCGGCGGTTACGGGCCGGGCAAACTCGCGGCTGCGCAACGTGCGAAACTCCCACCCGACGCGGTGGCCGTCGTGCAGCAGTTGCTGCTGTGGTCGCCGGAAGACACGCGGTTGTTGTGGTTACTCGCCGAGTTGTACGTCGCCGACGGGCAGTTGCGCGATGCCGACCAAGTCTTCGACCAGTGTACCTGGGGCCGCAACTTCACGAACCGGCGGGTGCTGCTGGAGCACCGCGCGATCGTCCGGGATTTGGTCGCGGCGATGCCGGCCGAGACGATGGACATTTTGCCGGACGCGACCCCGACGGCCGACGACGCCGACAGGAAAGCGGCTCAGAAGTGGCAAGAACTCCAGCCGCAACTGCTCGAGGCGGCCGGAATTTTAGCAGCCTTCGCGACGCTGTTCGTCGGCCTCGCCGTGCGGGCCGTCCTGCGACGGCGATCGCGCACTCCTAGGGTTTGACGGCCTACTTCTTGGCACTCAAGGCGTTGTAGTAGTCGAGCATGGCGCGGTACATCGCCAAGTAAGCCTCGTCGTCGCCGTTGGCGTGATTGGCGACGGCCATGTTGTACTTGCCCAGGTGCTTGACGTATTCGTTGACGCCCGCGCCGACGGTCGTCCAGGCCGGCACGTAGACGCCGCCCAAGTTGGCGTCGGTCCCCAGCTTCGACAAACTTTCGAGGCGGTTGAGGAAGCGTGTCAACTCGGTCGCCTCCGCGAAAGTCACTTCGCGTAAGAGCGGGGCGAGTTCCTTGCGGGCCGCCTTGACCTCGGCGGCCAGTTTCTCGGCGGCGGCGGCCGGCACGCGCTTCCCGGCGGACGCCATTTCGAGGACCGGGGCCGCGGCCTTTTGCAGGTCGCTGCGGGCGGACATCCACTCGCGGGCGGACAGCGTCTCGGGGAAGTTCAGCTTCCCGGCCGCGGCGAGTTCGACGACGTCGGCCGCCACGCCGGGGGCGTACGAAACGTGCGACAGCAGGTCGGCCGGCAGCAGCCCCGCGGTCGCCTTGGCCCCCTTGGCTTCGAGGCCGCGGATGGCGGCCGCGAGTTCGTTGATCGTCTTGCCGGAGAGGATTTGCGCCTCGGTCGCGTTCTGGAAGGCGGCCCCCGCGGCGGCCACCGGGGCGGCGAGTTTCTTGGCCTTCTGCTCGTAGGCCCACTGGTCGGCGATCATCTTGCGGGCTTCGACATCGTTGTTGTTGTTCGCCGCCCCGCCGGCCGCCCGTAGCAAGCGGACTTGCTCCTGGACGACCGGGTTCAGCGCCGGGTTGTTCCCCGCGCCGCCGTACACGCCGACGCCGCCGCCCAGGTAGCCGCCGAGGCCGTAGCCCGAGTATTGCGGGTAGGCGTACGGCGAGACGTAGCCCAAGCCCAGGTTCGGCAGGAACGGCCCGCTCTGGGTGTTGCTGTAGTAAAAGGTGTTACGAATCCCAGTGTACGGGTTCACGTAATCCGCACCCAGGTAGGTGCTGTAGGAGAAGTTATAGTTGAACGACTGGCCCGTGTACGGGTTGTTGACGTAAAGCCCCGGCATGAAGCCGGAGTTGTACCCCGACGAGTAGCCGGAGTAGTAACCGCGGTTGTAGTTGTTGTTGTTATAGTTGCCGTAGTTGGCGTTGCCGTAGAACTGGGCGTCGGCCCGGTCGGGCGTGAGACTCACCGCCGCCAGGGCACCGAGAATCGCCAGGAACGAGGTGCGGAACATGAGGGGACTCCAGGAGGCTCGACGCGGTCGCGGGGACTTCAAGGATTCGCGGGGACGGTGCCGGCCGGGACTGCCGCCCGCCACATGGTATACACCGGCTCGAAGTCGGACTTACTTCCGTTAGTCTTGAACGGGATACTCGGGGCGTCCGGGGCGAGCCGGACGAGGTGCCACGCGGCGAGGTTGCGGAAGGCGGCGCGGTCGTGGCGCAGGTACTCGATCAGCACGTCGTAAAGCTCCGGCCGAGCCTGCTCGCGCGGCGTGAAGCCGTTGAGCAAGCGGAACAGTTTCGCGGCGTCGGCCGGCGAGTATTTCCGCTCGTCGAGGAGGAAGCGGTGAAACTTCTGCTCCTGCCCCGGCCCGCGGCCCAGCCAGTGCCGCAGGACGGTGATGCCGAAGTCCCAGACCTCCGCCTCCTTGGCCTCGGTAATGCCGTCGGCCAGGCGCAGCAAGTCGTCCTCGGCCCCGGCGGCCAGCAGGCCGATGCGGCGCTCGTCCGACGACGCCGAGTTCAAGAACGCGTCGGTCGCCTTCTCCGGCTGTTCGTTGCGCAGCGAGCGGTATTTCGTCACCGCCGCGCTCATGCTGGCGATCCGACCGGAGAACGGCTCCGGGTAGCGGTGCGTCGGGTCGGCCCAGTCGGGCAGTTTGTCGAGCCGCGTCGGCACCGGGTCGCGGGCTTCGAGGCTCGTCCAGGTCACCAATGCCGGCCCCGGCGGGGCACCGAGGCCGAACGTCGTCGCCCCGGTCGAGACGGTCGAACTGCCGGCGAGTTGCAGCACCGCCGACATCGTCGGCTCGTAGCCGGCGGCCGGCTTCGGGCGGAACTCCGTGCCGGCCGGCCAGCGTCCGACGACCTCGACGGCGACCTTTGAAGCCTGCGCGAGGGTGATCGTCCACTTCTGCCGGGCGAAGCTCAGCTTCACGACCGCCGGCGTCGCACCCGAGTTCTGCAACTCGACGCGGCCGCGGTCGAGGGTCACGCCGAGGGCGACGCCATCGGCTTTGTGCAACACGACGGCGGTTTCGAGCACCGGCAGCGGCGACAGGCCAAGGTAGTCCGCGCGAGACGTAAGCCGCACCAGGCCGCCAGCGTCGGTGAGCGATGCGTCCGGCTGCAAGATGAGCAGTCGCTCGGCTTCGAGCGTCGGCTTCTCCGGCAGCGGCTCGAACTTCCCGGCCGCGGTCTTGGCGACGATCGCCCCCCTGGGCGTGACCGGCTGCGCGACGGCGGTGCAAGCGACCGCGAGACTGACGACGACAGCGAACAAACCCTTCATGCGTGTCCTTCGACTTGGGGGGTTCAGGAGCCGGGCAGGACGACGACCTTGCCCATCAGCGTGCCGGCCTTGCCGACGGTGTTGTCGTCCTGCAAGCGGTGGGCCGCGGCGGCCTCGCTCAAGGGGAAGACTTTGCCGATCAGTGGCCGCAACTCGTTGGCGTGGACCCAGGCGTTGATCGCGTCGGCGGACTTCCGCTGCAAGTCGGGGCTGACGTTGAACATCGCGAAGCCGTAGAGCGACAACCCCTTGATGTAGAACGGGCCGTTCGGGAAGACCGGCCGCGCCGCCCGCCCCGCCATGACGACGACGCGGCCGAACGGGGCGGTGCGGGCCACGATCGCCTCGAAGTCGCTGGGCGGTTGCGTCTCGAAGTACACATCGACGCCCTTGCCGCCGGTCGCGTCGAGCACGGCCGCAGTCACGTCGTCGGTGGCGTAGTTGATGACCGTGTCGGCCCCGAAGCCGCGGGCGACTTCGGCTTTTTCGACGGTGCCGACGGTGCAAATGACCTTCGCGCCCGTCGCCTTGGCCATCTGGACGACCGTCGAGCCGACGCCGCCGGTGCCGCCGTTGACGAAGACAGTCTCGCCGGCCACGAGGTTGACGCGGTAGAACAGCCCCAGGTGCGCCGTGATGCCGACCAGCGCGAGCGCGGCCATCTCGAGGTCCGACGCGCCGAGCGGCATCGGGTAGACGTAGTCCTCGTGCGGGCAGCAGAACTCCGCGAACGTCCCCTGGCGGCCGAGCAGCCCCTGGTTCGACGCCCAGACGCGGTCGCCGACTTTGAAGCGCGTCGCCCCCGGCCCGACCGACTCGACGACCCCCGCGAGGTCAGTGCCGGTGATGAACGGGAACGGCAGCGCGGCCGGAACCTTGCCGGCGCGAATCGACACGTCGATGGGGTTCAGCCCGGCGGCCAGCACCTTGACGCGGACTTCGCCGGCCTTCGGCTCCGGCGTCGGCAGGTCGCCGTACTCGATCACGTCGGGCGGGCCGGTCGCGGTGAAGAAGGCGGCTTTCACGGGCGGCACTCGGTTCGGGGGGTCGGGGCAGGGGCGGCGACACTAAGATATCCGGCAGGAGACCCGCGTCCCCCGAGAAAGGCGTCGCATGGAACTCGACCCGCGCGAGATCGACCCGTACCCGTACCTCAGTGGCATCGTCACGCCGCGGCCGATCGCCTGGATCACGACCGTGTCCGCGGCCGGGGTCGTCAACCTGGCCCCCTACAGCTTCTTCAACGTCTTCGGCGACAACCCCGCGATCGTCGTCTTCTCGGCGAACCTCAAGCCGGACGGCACCAAGAAAGACACGTTGCTCAACGTCGAGTCCGGCGGCGAGTTCGTCATTAACGCCTCAGTCGCGCGGCTGGCCGAGGCGGTCAACCTCACGTCGAAGGGCCTGCCGCACGACGAGAGCGAAGTCCCGCTGGCCGGGCTGACGCTCACGCCGAGTGTCCGCGTGAATGTCCCGCGGGTCGCCGAGTCGCCGGCGCACCTGGAGTGCGTCGTGCGAGAAGTGAAGGCTTACGGCACGCACGCGGGGGCACCGAACCTCGTGATCGGCGAGGTCGTCTGGATGCAGATCGCCGACGCCGCCCTGACGGACGGGTTGCCCGACCCGCGCAAGTTGCAAACGCTCGGCCGCATGGGCGGGACGTTCTGGTGCGACTCGTCCCGCGGCCTCTTCGAGCAAGCCCGGCCGGGGTAATCTCTAAAACATTTTTGCCGCAGCGACGCAGAGACGCGGAGAAAACCAAATTCAAGTTTAAGATTTGGTCTTCTTTGCGTCTCTGCGTCTCCGCGGCAAAATTCTTAATCATTTCGAGACCCTCCCATGATTCGCCCGACGAAGCCCGACGACACCGCCGCGCTGCTCACTCTGGCTGAGGCGACGGCGGTATTCAAGCCGCACGAACTCGAAGCGCTCGACGAAGTCCTCGCCGACTACCACGCGACGAACCACGCGTACGGCCACGCCGCCACGACCGCCCTCGACGCCAGCGGCACCGTCGTCGGCTTCGCCTACCTGGCCCCCGCGGCCATGACCGACCGCACCTGGGAGTTGTGGTGGCTGGCCGTCGATCCGCGGCACCAAGGCCACGGCTTCGGCCGGGCGCTGCTCGAACTCGCCGAGGACCACGTCCGCCGGGAAAGCGCCCGGCTCTTTCTGATCGAGACGAGCGACACGCCGGTGTACCTGCCGACGCGCGGCTTCTACCTCAAGGCGGGCTACACGCAGGCGGCGTTGATCGCGGACTTCTACGCCGACGGCGACGGCAAAGTCGTCTACGCCAAGCGGATCGCGTCCGTCTTGGCGTGAATTGTGCGACACGGCCCGGCGGTGCAATTCTTACGCGGACGCGCCCTGGTCCCGTGCTGCCGGAGTTGCCCGACTTTCGGCCCGAGACGGGGTCAAGCCGGGGGCGGGCGCGGTCCAGCTTGCCCAGGCGGACTCACCGCGCGTGCGGGGTTGGGGAAAGCTGTCGGGGGCGCGGGTTCTTGGTCAAGGCGGGGTAATCGCGGGGGCGATGAAGATTACGGAACACGCGATTGTCTCGGGTCGGCCGGCGGTCGGCAAGCCCGAGGCGGAGCGGGGCGAAGATGGGCTGCGGTTCGCCGCGAAGTTACCACCGACAGGACTGACTCAACCCCCCAGATTGTCTGAAACGGTTCACACGACGGGGTCGGTCTGGTCGATGGTAACGGCGTCGGACACCGCGGCTTACCCAGCCCACGCGGGCGACTTGGGGGCAGACCCCACGCCCGCACCGGCCCGCGGCCCTGGCCGCCCGGCTCCGCCGAACCCCCCAACCCCCCGGCTCCGTGCGGCCCGCGGTGACTCGTCGAGTGATCGACGCCCCGCGGCCGACGGCGACAACGATTGACGGACGGCGCGACCCCCAGACCCCGGCCGACCCCGGCATTGCCCCTCCCCCGAGGCGCGACGCCGTGGCCGACGGAACGCGGGCGGCGAGCGAGTCCGTACTGGAGTGCCCCCGATGAAGAAGGTTTTCACGACCGGACAAGTCGCCAAGATTTGTAAAGTCGCCCCCCGCACCGTCTCGAAGTGGTTCGACTCGGGTCGCCTCAAGGGCTACCGCATCCCGGGGTCCCAGGACCGCCGGATCCCCCGCGAACAACTCATTAAGTTCCTCAAAGAGCACGGCATGCCCTTGGGCGAACTCGAAGAGGAAGAGTGGCACAAGGTGCTGCTCATCGGCACCGAGAAGCTGTTCAACGACCGCCTCAAGGAACTGCTCCCCGAGAACGACGACTACAAGTTCGAGCTAGCCAACAGCGGCTTCGAGGCGGGGACGCTGGCCCAGAGCTTCCACCCCGACACGATCGTGATCGACCTGGGCCTCGGCCGCTTCGAGTCGATTCAGATCACCGGCAACCTCCGCAAGAACGAGGCCTACGCCTCGACGCTGATCATCGGCCTGGCCGGCGAGGACGAGGCGGAGCCGGAGAAGCTGAAGGACCAGGGCTTCAACGACATCTTCAAGAAGCCCTTCGACACGGCGATGTTGGCCACCAACATCCGCCACATCGCGGAGGCCAAGCGCGCGGACTGACCCCCCGAA
>JANXTD010000808.1 GCA_025352585.1 Fimbriiglobus sp. | reverse complement strand
ACGAACGCGATGATTCGCGGCGGCACCGGCCTGCCGATCCGGCTGAAGTCCGAGGACATCATCATCCACCAGACCCGCAACACGCCCAAGGCCGCCACGTCGGTCATCATGGACATGTCGGGGTCGATGCGCTACGAATCGATGTACGTCAACGTCAAGCGCATGGGCTTAGCGCTCGACGGCCTGATTCGCTCCGAGTTCCCCGGCGACTTCTTGCAGTTCATCGAGATGTACACCTTCGCCAAGGCCCGGCCGATTGCGGAAGTACCGTCGCTCATGGCGAAGCCGGTGACGATCTTCAACCCCGTCGTGCGCATCGTGGTGGACATGGCCGACCCCAAGCGCTCCGAGTACGACGTGCCGTGGCACTTCACGAACATCCAGCACGCCTTGATGACGGCGCGGCGGAACCTGGCCAACCAGCCGACGCCGAACCGGCAGATCATGCTCATCACCGACGGCCTGCCGACGGCGCACTTTGAAGGCAGCGACTTGTATTTGTTGTACCCGCCGCACCCGCGCACCGAGGAGGCGACGATGCGCGAGGCCAAGTTGTGTGCCAAGGAGGGGATTACGATCAACATCTTCTTGCTGAGCAGTTGGAACCAGAGCCGCGAAGACATCCGCTTCGCGTACCGCATGGCCGAGACGACCAAGGGCCGCGTGATCTTCACCGCCGGCAAGGAGCTCGACCGCTACGTGATCTGGGACTACATCAAGCGCCGCAAAATGATCGTGTCGTAGACTTTTGGCGTGCCAAGAGCGTCAGCGACGGGAGTGTTGCGCAAGCTCCAATCGCTGACGCCCTTGGCTCGCCGGGTCGTGGTACAATGGCGTCGCCCTACTTCGGAGGACTGCCGATGCCGATGCACGACTGGACGCGAGTCGATGCGGGGACATTTCATCACTTCCAATTGACGTGGGCTTGTCGCATCACCGACGCGCTGAGTCGCGGAGCGATGCCCAAAGGCATGATGGCACTCCTCGAACCGGTTTGCGGGCTGCCGATCCCCCACCACGTTCCCCGCCGGAATCGGTCGGACCTTCCTCAGCCGACGGCCCGCGTCGTCCAGACTTTGGGACCATCCCTTTACGCTCGGCGTAAGGACCGCATCGTTGTCCGGCACAGACTCGGGCCAGTCGTGGCGATCATCGACCTCGTGTCGCCGGGGGACAAGGGCGGCCACAACGCCTTGCGGTCGTTCGTCGAAAGGGCGTGCGACGCCCTAAACCAGGGCATCCACCTCGTCGTCGTTGACCTGTTCCCGCCGACGCCGCGCGACCCCCAGGGGTTGCATAAGGCGATCTGGGACCAGTTCGAGGACGTGCCGTTCGCGTCCCTGCCGGGCAAGCCCCTCACGGTCGCGTCCTACGTCGGCGGCGACTCGCCGACGGCCTACGTCGAGACGGTCGGCGTCGGCGACGAGTTGCCGTCGATCCCGCTGTTCCTGACGGACGACGAGGATTACGTGCTCTGCCCGCTCGAAGCGACGTACCTGGAGGCGTGGGCCGCCTTCCCCGCCGTGCTCAAGGAACTGGTCGAGACGCCGGCTACGTAGTCACCCTACGTCCGCCGGAACTGGCGGTCGAGTTCGGCGCGGCTGAACAGCAGCGAGGTCGGCCGGCCGTGCGGGCAGTGGCTCGAATCTTCCGCGAGCTTGCGCAGTAACAGCAGGTGCGCGATCTCCTCGGGCGTCAGCCGGTCGCCGGCCTTGACGGCCGCCTTGCACGCCATCGTGGCGAGCAGGTGGTCGAGGAAGACTTCCTTCGTCGGCGAGCGGTCCTTGCTCACCAGGTGATCGACGACGGCCCGCAGAATCTCGTGCGGGGCGCGGCGCTTCAAGAGCGTCGGGTAGCTCGACAGCAGGACCGTGTTGCCGCCGAAGTCTTCGACCTCTAGGCCGAGTTCGGCGAGTTGCTCCTTGGCGTCGAGGACCGCGCACGCCTGCTCCGGCGGCAGGTCGACCGGCTCGGGGATGAGCAGCCGCTGCACCACGAGCTTGCCGTCGCGGACCCGCTGGCGTAGCTGCTCGAACAGGATGCGCTCGTGCAGGGCGTGCTGGTCGATGACGAGCATGCCGTCGGGGGTTTCGAGGACCAAGTAGGCGTCGTGGACCTGCATCGCCGTGCCGCTATCGACCGGCGGCAGCGCGAACGGCGCGAGCGTCGGTAACTCCGCGGCCGGCGGCGTCTCCCACGGCGCGGGGGTCGCCTCGGCTTGCTCCCGGCGCGGGCTGACGGCGTCGAAGTTCGGCCGCGGCGGGATCGGCCACTCGGCGTCGGGCGTCGGGACGGGCGGGAAGTCGCGCCGGGGCAGGGCGTCGCGGATCAACTCGGGGGCCGTGAACTCCGGGGCGCGCAGTTGCGGCACGAGGTTCTCGGCGAGTAGGCGGTGCTTGACGGCGGAGCGCACCAGCGAGTACAGCACCGACGCCTCGCGGAAGCGCACTTCCGCCTTCGTCGGGTGGACGTTGACATCGACCTGGTCGGCCGGCACCGTGAGGAACAGGAAGCCGACGGCGTGCCGGCCGGTCATCAAGAGGTTGCGGTAGCCCTCGGCGAAGGCGTGGCCCAGGCTGCGGTCGCGGAACCAGCGGCCGTTGATGAACAGGTACTGCAACTTGGCGTTGCCGCGGTCGCACGCGGGGTCGGCGATGAACCCGGCGAGTCGGGTCGGGCCGGGCGGCGTCTCGACGAGGTAGAGCGCGTCGCGCACGTCGCCGCCGAAGAACAGGCCGATGCGGTCGGGCAGCGTAGCCGTGGCGGGGATCTCATACACCAGCCGGCCGTTGTGCCGCAGCACGATGTGCAGGCCGGGGTTGGCCAGGGCGACGCGGGTGACCGTCTCGCAGACGTGGCCGAGTTCCGTGGCCACACTCTTCAAGAACTTGCGGCGCACCGGCACGTTGAAGAACAGGTGCCGCACCTCGATGCGGGTGCCGACTGGCCCGCCCCACGGCCGCACCGGGCTGAGCACGCAGCCGTCGCAGCGGACCTCGGCCCCGCGGGAGTCGCCGGGGGTGCGCGACTGCAACAGCACCTGCGCGACGCCGCCGACCGAGGCGAGGGCTTCGCCGCGGAAGCCCAGCGTACCGATGCGGAACAGGTCGTCGGCGGTGGCGAGCTTGCTGGTGGCGTGGGTCACGAATGCGAGCGGCAAGTCCTCCGGGTGGATGCCGTGGCCGTCATCGACGACGCGGATCAGTTCGGTGCCGCCGGCCTCGAGGTCGATTTCGAGGCGCGTCGCCCCGGCGTCGATCGAGTTCTCGACGAGTTCCTTGACGACGCTGGCCGGGCGTTCGATGACCTCGCCGGCGGCAATAGCCGTGATCACGCCGGCGGAGAGTTGGCGGATGCGGGGTGGCGTCACGGCGACATCCGCAGGCGGGCGAGTTCGGCGAGCGCTTCGGCCAGCCGCGCCTCGGCGTCGCGGCGAGCTTCGGCCTCGTCGTTCGCCCGCTGCCCGGCGTCGCGGGCGGCTTGCTCGGCGTCGCGGGCGGCTTGCTGGGCCTGCGCGTTGCGTTGGGTAGCGAGGCGCGCCTGGTCCTCGTAGGCGTTCAGCACGAGTTCGCCGGTCGCCGCGTCGCGGAATGCCAGCGAGAGGCCGTCGCGCAGCACCGTGAGGTTGAGCCGCGTGCTCAGAACGCCGCCGTCGGCGTCGGGGGGGATCGGCAGTAGGTCGCCCTTGGGGTCGCGCCGGTAGCCGATCAGCGACGGCTTAAGGTACTCCTCGAAGGGGTCGAACAGGAAGTACTCGTCCACCTTCCACAAGTCCTGATAGATCGCGAACTTCACGCCGGTGTCGCGGTCCCGAGTCGATTTCGACGTGAACTCGAACACGACCGCCGGGTAGGCCTGCTCCACCCACGTCTTGAACGTCTCGCGGTCGCCCTTCTCGACGCCGAACGCCACGAAGCAGTCCGGGGCCAGGCACAGCCGCGTGTCGCCCTCCTGGTAGTAAACCAGCAGATTCCCGCTGACGTACACGTTCGGGTCGGCGGCGTAGCGGTGCTTCAGCCGCGTCGTGGACTCAAATAAGAGGTGGATGTGCTGGTCGGTCTCGGCCATCGGCTCCCCGTCGCTGCTTGGGTACTCGAGGGCACCGAACGCCGGCGGCGTGGCGGGTCGCGTGAGGGTGCGTGCGGTCATCGTCAATCCCCCTTCAGAGTTACAAAGTCGGTCGCTTCGCCTCGTCGGCCTTTTTCCACTCTTGCAGCTTGCGGTACAAGGTCCGCTCGCCGATCTTCAACATCTCCGACGCCGCCTCGCGGTTGCCCTCGGTCATCGCCAAGGCCCGCTCGATGTAGTAGCGCTCCACGTCCTCGAGCGGCTGCCCCACGAGCCGGTCGGGGCCGCCGCCGTCGTCGGCCGTCGGGGCGTGCGGGTCGGGCGAGACGCCGGA
>JANXTD010000799.1 GCA_025352585.1 Fimbriiglobus sp. | reverse complement strand
CGCGTGGACGACCGGCACGAGGTTCAAGAACAGCGGGTAGTTCCACGTCCCCACGACCCCCACGACCCCGCGCGGCCGGCGCGTCACAGTGTCGTGCGACCCCATCAGCCACAGTGGCGTGCGGCCGGCGCGGCGGTCGCGCAAGATGCGGGCGGCGTCGGTGAGCAGGTACTTGCAGGCCGACGCCGACGGCAGCACGTCGGTGGCGACGACCTCGGCCGGCGGCCGCACCACGTCCGCCTCGATGGCGGCGGTCAGGACATCCCGGCGCTCGACGAGCAGGGCGCGCAATTCGCGGACGGGGCGGAGGCGCTGGCGGAGTAGCAACGCCGCCCACGTCGCTTGGGCGGCGCGGGCGGCGGTCGTTTCGGTGGCGAACGGCGTCATGCGGTCAGCATAGTGGCCGGCGACTACTTCACCTTGGCCTTCTTGGCCTTGGCGGCCGCGAGGAAGGCCTCGAATTCGGCCTTCGAGAGGGTGCCGTCGTGGTTGGTGTCGGCCTTGGCGAAGAGGGCGGCCTTGTCGGTGCCCTTCTTGGCGGGCTTCTTGCCGGCGGCTTCGGCCGTCGGGAGGGCGGCCGCGAAGCCGAGGGCGACCGCGGCGAGGACGAGCGTGCGGACCATGAGGGAACTCCGAACCAGGGGGAGGGCGGGACCGGGGCGGTACGACTCTCAACCCCGACGGACGCGGCCGGTTCCGCGAACCGCGAACCGTCGCTCGCCGAGATTCCCCCGCCTATAACGACACCGGCGCGTGGCGGGAGGGTTGGCGATGCCGAAGTACGAAGTGCGGACGATCGAGTGGCTACCGCCCTACTTCAGGCAGACGTGCAGAACCCGCGGGCCGATGTGGGAACTCGCCTCGACGCACCCGAGCTACTCCGAAGCGGTGACCGCGTGCGACGCGGTGAACGCGGCGGCGTGGGCCGACCTCGAGTGCAACCCCTTCCTGTACGGCGGCGAGTCGCTGTTTTTTCAGAGCACCTTCCCGCCGGGGCCGTTCTGCGACTACCTCGAAGACCGCGGCATCGACTTGCCGGCTTCGGGGCCGGACACGGACAACGCCGGGTGGGTCGCGTGGTACAAGTTAGGACGGCGGAAGCGGTCCTCCCTCAAATCGCGCAGAAAGAGGTTCACCCCGGTACAGATGCTGGCGCTGCGGGAAGTCATGAACCTGGTCCGCTTCGCCGAGGTCGTCGAAGTGGCGGACGTGGCGACGAAGGGCTACCTCGTGCAAGAGCTGTTTTGGAGCTGGGACGATTACTCGGATTCCCCGGCCTGCCGCCCCGACCCCGAGGGGGGGCTGTTCGTGGCGGTCTACCGGAGCCGGTCGAAGGCCGACGGCCGGTGCGCGGAGTTGAACGCGGCGCGGCGCGGCCAAGGCGACCACGGCGGCATGACCCTGTTCGACACCGAAGGGCGGAAGGGGGCGGTCGAGCCGTTCCAGACGCCGATCACCGAGACCCTGTTCTACGAGGTCGTCGAGGTCGATCTCGACGTTCGGGCCGGCGTGTCATGACTCGCACCGCATACGTCCTGTTCCGCCAGGTCTTCGACGGTGCCCGCCGGTTAACGGACCAGGACAGTCGCGACCCCAGGCGGCGGGTCGCCCTCGGGACGTACCTGGAGTTGTCAGCCGCCGAAGCCCGCCTGGGACAGTTGATGCAGCGGATGCGCCGCACCGCCAACCCGTTCGCGTGGCACCACCGCCTGACGGTAGACCACGTCCTCGGACTGAGCGTCTCGTGGCGGTACCCGCCGCAGGCGGACTGGCAGGACGACGACATGGAGCACTGGTATGAACAAGAGGCCCCGCACCTGACCGACGATGAGCGTGCCAAAGTCTGGGCGCTGTTCGACGCCCGGCCGGCTTACGGAATCTACGAAGTGCCGCTGGGGGACGGGTAAGGCCAAGAGTAGGCACACGGCCGGGGTTGGCAGCTCCGCCGCGGGCGGTTTTGTTAGCCCGACGCTGACGCTTCTGACTCGCCCAGGAGTGGCCGGCGGGTCCGGTTGACGCCGACCCGCGCCGCGTGCGATAACCCCGCGCTCCCGCCCCGCGGTCGCCCGGAGACGCCTCATGAACCGGTTCACACTCGCGGTCCTCGCGGCGGTTGCCGTCGCCGCGGTCGGCCAGGCCGGGCTGATGGCGACCCCCTGGTCGTACAGCGTCAAAGTCGAGGGCGACCGGTGGCGCGGCGAGGAGGGGTCGTTCCAGGGCGGCGGGCCTTACGTGCCGGCGAGGGCCGGGCACGGCCAGGCGATGTCCGCCGACTTCACGACCGCCGGCTGGGTCCTCGGCGGCCCGACACTCCGCGGGGACCACGCCTTGGTCCTCACGACTGCCAAGCTCATGGGGGCCATGGACTTTGAAGATCCGTACAGCCTGTACGCCTACTTCAACCACTACCCCACCGGCGGCTACACCGTCACGGTGCGGGTGACCGACGGGCTGAGCGGCCAGTTCGACGACTTCGCGTTCCGCGGGCTGCTCGACGGCGCGATTAGCGTCAGCAAGGACGGCCGAACGGTGTCGAGCGTCACGAATACGATCGTCGGCCCGCGCAGCCACGACTTCCGCATCGTGGGCAAGGTCTACACCGTCGAGGGGCTGGAATTCACGCCGTTCGGCCAGCCGGAGCTTTACGTGGGCGGGCCGACATCGACCACGAGGCCCGGCGGCGCGCCGGCGGAGTTGCGGGCCAACGTCCGCGTTTCGGAGACGCCGGAGCCGGCGACGGCCGTGCTGGCAAGCCTCGGGCTAGGCCTGGTCGCGCTGCGCCGCCAGCTCGCCCGCCGCTAGTTGCCCGCGCGCTCGGTGCCCGTCGGCCATTGCGTCAAATCGACGGTCTGGATCTCGCCGGCCCGGAACGTCACCTTCACCGTCTGCGACTCCGGCTGGCCGTTGCGGCTGATCTCGGCCTTCATCAGGTAGGCGTACTCCGCCCCCTGCGTCAGCGGCGGCGTCGTGAACTCGCGGACCACCTCGGTGCGGTCGTTCTTGCGGCCATCGACGTACAGCGTCGCTCCGCGGCTCAGCCGCACGGTGATCTTGGCCCGCTCCGGAGCCGTCGCCTTGCCGGGGACGGGGTTCGGCACGCCCACCGGGGTCGCCACGGGCGCGGGCACGGTCAGCGCCGTCGGCAAAGACGAAGGCATCGGCTGCGGGGCCAGCGGGGCCGGGCGGCCGCTCAGGGCCTCGTCGAAGTCGATGCTGAACTGCCCGCCGGCGCGGACACTCACCGACTTCGTGCGGCTGATCGTCTCGCCGTTGCGGGCGTACTCGACGCGGAAATTGTACGTGTAGTCGCCGCCCGACGGCAGCGGCGGGCTGACGAAGCGGCGCGTGTCCGAGGTCAAGTTCAGCCGGCGGCCCTCGGCGTACAGCGTCGCGTCGGCCGGCAGGCGCACGACCACGGCAGCCCGGTTGGCGTCCCCCTGGCCCGCCGACGGCGACGGCAACACGTTGGCGCGGTAGCGGTCCTCGTTGACCGAACTCGGCGGCGAGGTCGCCGACGGTTGGGCGAAGCCGCCGCCGGACTCGGGGAAGGTGAACGGGGCCGGGGCACCGCCGCCGTAGCAGCCGCCGCCGGACTCGGGCAGGTAGTACGACACGGCCGGCGACGGCGTGGCGAACCCGTTCATGCCCACTCCGGGGTCGGAGTAGCCGGGCGACAGGCCGCCGCTCCCCCCACTGCACGAGGCGTAACTGAGGCTGCCGCCGCAGCACGACGACCCGGACGACGACCGGCCGGAGCACGAGCCGTAGCACGACCCGCCGGCGTAGGCCCGCGCGGGGCGGTCACCGCTGCAACTCCCCGAGCAGCCGGTCGAACTGCGGCTGCCGGTGCAACCGGCCGACTCACTGCGCGACCCCGAGCAACTGCCGCGGCAGCCGCCGCGGAGGCCGAGGAGGTCGCGGAAGAAGCCGTTGAACTCCGCGGACTGCGGCGAGCCGGCCATGGCGGTCATCAGGATGAGGCTGTACATGGTGCGACCGTACGTTGGGACTCTGGGCGAACTCTACCGGCTAGGGTAACTCGGGAAGTTGTGCCGTCCAAACGGCGTGAGCCGATTTCGGCAATCGCCGCCGCCTTCGCGCAGTCAGTACGCGCGCATCGGTTACAACCGCTAACCTCGCGACTCGGCAGTCCGCTCACTGCTCCGTCGAGATTCCTCCCCGGAGGTGGACAGCGGCAACGTCAGCGACCGGCGAGCCGAATTCCGACCACACCCGACACCCGACACCCGACACCCGACACCCGACACCCGACACCCGACACCCGATGATTTCACTCCAGCCCGTGCCGGTCGAGCAGCGCGGCGTTGCCGAAGAGCGTCGCCGTGGGGCCGTCGGCGACCAGGTGGCCGGCGTCGAGGATCAGCACGCGCTGGCACGTCTCGGCCGCGAAGCGCAGGTCGTGCGTCGCGATCACCATCGTGCCGGCGAGGCCGTTCAAGAGGCCGATCAGCTTGCGGCGGCCGCGCGGGTCGAGGTACATCGACGGCTCGTCGAGCAGCATCAGTTCGGGCCGCATCGCCAACACCCC
>JANXTD010000795.1 GCA_025352585.1 Fimbriiglobus sp. | reverse complement strand
CCGAGTGGCAGGCGACCCGCGACCGCGTGAATACGCTGTGCGCGACGATCAAAGCCGACTTCGCCGCGATGGCGAAACCGTAACGGCGAGGCGGTCGCCGCTACCGACCTCCACACGCCTAGTGGCATTGCGTACACTCCAAGCCCCGAAACCCTCCTGGAGTGCCCGTAATGTTCACCACCGATGTCACCGCGATCACCGCTGCTTTGGCGATGCCGTTCGAGCCGAGCGCGGTCAAGTTCAAGCCGCAGGCCGTCAAAGGAAACCGGGCGATGGCGGTCGCCTACGTCGATTGCCGCATGGTTCAGGACCGCCTCGACGAAGTCCTCGGCGTCGAGAACTGGCAGGACGAGTACACGCTGCTACCCGACGGCTCGGTCGTCTGCAAGCTGCAACTCAAGATCGGCGAGCACTGGATCTCGAAGATGGACGTGGGCAGCCCCAGCGAACAGCCCGACGGCGGCGACCGGCTCAAGGCCGCGTTCTCAGACTCGCTGAAGCGCGCGGCCGTCAAGTACGGCATCGCCCGATACCTGTACCGCCTGCCGCTGCAGTGGGCCGACTTCGACCCCGTCAAGCGGCAGTTCACCACGACGCCGACCCTGCCGGCGTTCGCCCGGCCGACCCCGCCGCCGGCCCCGGTCGCCAAGGTCGAGAAGCCGGCGAAGTCGGGGTTGCCGGCCACCGGCGACGAGTTGCACCTGCGGTTGCGCGTCAAGGACACCAAGCTGGCGTCGGAGAAGCTCTGTAGCGTCGGGGCTCTGCTGGCGCACGTCGTGCAGGCGGGCGTGAAGGCCGGCTACGGCGACAACATCTCGACCTGGAGCGGCCCGGCCATCGGCTTCGCGGTCGAGGTCGTCAAGCACTTCGAGACGCGGCTGCGCGACCACGCCACGGCGGCGTGAAAAGATTTCGCGCAAGTCGTCAAAGTCCGCCCGTCCCTGGGGTAACGGTGTCAGTCCGCGGTGGCTGCGTCCCAGGGTGTTCCGATGGTCCGGTTCACAGCAATTCTGCTGGCGCTGATCGGGTGGGTACTGCCCGCCCCGGCCGCGTGGCTGACCGTCAAGAACGACACGAAGCAAACGGTCATCCTCGAAAGCGTCTGCGACGCCGTCATCGTCAAGCGCACCAAGACCGTGCGGTTGCTGCCCGGCGAGACCTACCGCGAATTCCGCCTCGTCCCCGGCGACCGCAAGGTCCAACTCTACGACGGCACTCCGGCCGACAAGTCGCTGGGTCAAGCCCTCGGCCAGGGGACGCTGACCTGGAAGCTGACCGACGTGACCATGCTCATCGAGTCGAAAACCGCCGACGCCAAGACCGAGTGGACGATCGCCGAGCCGCCGGCCAAGCCGGTCGAGGCGGCCCGCAAGCCATAAGGTGCTGGCGGGTCACTGGCGTTGGCGATAGAGTGTCCGTTCCGCCGGCCACCCTCCCCACCGACGCCCCTCCATGCCCCGCCCCAGCCGCTACCGCTACGTCATCCTCGCGCTGCTCTGCGCGCTGGCCATGATCACCTACATGGACCGGGCCGCCAACGGCAGCGCCAAGACGGCGATCATGAAGGACCTCAACGCCAACGGCGGCTCGTACACCGTTGACGACTTCTTCTACGTGTTGATGGCCTTCCAACTCGCTTACGCGCTCTTTGAAGTCCCCTCCGGGTTCCTAGGCGACACCTTCGGCCCGCGCTCCACACTCCTCCGCGTGGTGCTGTGGTGGACCGTTTTCGTCGCCCTCACGGCGTTCACCGGATTGACCCTGCCCGGCGGGCTGTACTTCGGCTTCCTGACGCTGATCACCGTGCAGTTCCTCTTCGGCGTCGGCGAGGCCGGGGCGTTTCCGAACATCTCAAAGGCCCTATACAACTGGTTCCCCGCGTCGCAACGGGGCACCGCCAAGTCGGTCGTCTGGATGTCTGCGCGCTTCATGGGCGGGCTGACGCCGGCGCTGTGGGTGCTGCTCGTCGAGATCGGCGGGGCGACCTGGCGCGAGGCGATGGGCCTGTTCGCCACGATCGCCGCGGTCTGGTGCGTCGTCTTCGCCGTCGTCTTCCGCAACACCCCCGCCGAGTCGCGCCGCGTCAACGACGCCGAGCTGGCGAGCATCTACGCCGGCCGCGTCGAG
>JANXTD010000761.1 GCA_025352585.1 Fimbriiglobus sp. | reverse complement strand
GCCGGCGTTGCTTGAGAGCGACTACGCGAGTTTCGGCGACGCGCTGCACGAGTACAACCGCCTCGCCGGGGAGCCGTTCGCCGCCGACCAGGGAGGCGTTTACGCTTCGCCCGTGATTGCCGCGACCGTGGCGCGACTGCGTGAGCTGGGCGTGACGGCGGCCGGTCAGTCGTCGTGGGGGCCGACCGTCTTCGGGATTTGCGCCTCGCACGAGCAGGCCGAAGTGGTGCGTCGCGAGTTGCGGGGCGTGGGCGTGCAAGTCACGGCGGCGGACAACGCCGGCCGCACGGTCACGTCAGAGTAGCCGCGTGACTGCGACGAGAAACACGTCGGCGGCGAGTACGAGCAGCGTGCAAATCACGACACTCGTCGTCGCCGCGCGGCCGACGCCTTCGGCCCCGATGCGGGCGGTCATGCCGACGTAGCAACTCGACACGCCGATGAGCCAGCCGAAGGCGAGGGTCTTCGCGGCCGCCGGCAACACGTCGCCCAGCCGCAACTCCGAGAGCACCGCCGCCTCGTAGCGACGCCAGGTCGTTTCGCCGGTGGCGAGTTCGGCGACGAAGCCGCTGCCGATGGCCAGGGCCGCGGTCAAGACGTGCAGCATCGGCACGCTCAAGACGCAGGCGAAGACGCGCGGGGCGACCAGCCAACGTAACGGCGAGACGCCCAGAATCTCCAGCGCGTCGAGTTGCTCGCTCGCCCGCATCGCCGCGAGTTCGGCCCCGACACTCGCCCCCGTCCGCGACGCCACGATCAGCCCCGCGCCGACCGGCGCGAGTTCGAGCAACACCGCGGCGGCCAGCACCGTCGGCAGCAAGTCGGTCGCCCCGGCGGTGCGCTCCAGGATGCCGCGCGTCTGCATCCAGATCACGGCCCCGAGCGTCAGCCCCAGCACCGCGACCAGCGGCAACGCCCCGATCACGACCGACGCGACCGGCCGCAGCCAGTACGCCGGCCGCACCGCAATCGTCGCCGTCGGCCACAGGGATCGGAGGGCGAACGCCGTCCAGCGGCCGACCTCAACCAGCGGCCCGGTCACGCCGTCACCGCCGCCCAGGTCCAGTGGCGGTCGGATGTCATCGTCACGCTCGACTCGGCGAAGCCGTGGGCGGCGACGAGGGACTGCACCTCCTCGACCGTCAACGCCGCGTGCAGCGACTGCTCGAACAGCTTGCGCTGACTGACGGTCGCGGTGCCGGCGTAGGACTCGACGAGGTGGTCGAGCGTCGGCAGGTCGGCGGGGCGGGCCAGGTCGCGCACGAAGATCACCCCACCCGGCCGGCAGACGCGGGCGATCTCGGCGATCACCGTCTCCGGTTCGGCGACGTGGTGGACGAGGCTGTTCGACATCACGACCGGGAACTCGCCGTCGGGGAACGGCAACGCGCGGGCGTTGACTAGCCGCGTCGGGATGCGGTCGAACAGTTCCGCGGCCTTGATGTTGGCCGCCGCAATTCGCAGCATCGACGCCGCGGCATCGACGGCGACGATCGTGAGGCCCGGCACCCAGCGGGCGAGTTCGATCGGGATTTGCGCGGTGCCGGTGCCGACATCGAGGGCAGTGCCGCGAAGTTTTGGCACGAAGCGGATGAGGTCGGAGACGAAGGACCAGTTGACCGCGGCGTGGTCCATCGCGTCGTAGTCGGCGGCCTCCCACGGGGTGTCCATCACCTCGGGTTCCAGAACGCGGTCGATCATACTCGGGTCTTTACTCAGGCGAGGGCAAGGAGTTCCGCCGGTTCGTCGGCCCACTCGCCGCGGCGGTGTGCCGCTTCGAGGTGGCAGGCGTCGAGCAGGGCGAAGCGGAGTTCGTAGTCGCCGACGCCACCGCGGTCCCAGGCGATCACAACGCGCGACGTAGCGGGGTTGAGCCGGGCGACCTTGGCGAGCCAGCAGATGCCGGCCTCGTCGCCCAGGTGGGCCGTGCGCGGGTGGTTCCAGGCGATGTGCGACGCGAGGCAGCCCTGCGGCACCGACCGCGCGAAGGTGCCGTGGATCAGGTAGGCCGAGCCGGCTTCGAGCATCGCCGTGAGCCGCCCCAGGCCCGCGTCGGAGACGTTGGGCAGCCAGACGGCGCGGAACTCCGCAATCGCTTCACGCGTGGTCATCGGTAGTCTCCTCGTCAGGCGGCGCTGTCGCAGCGCGACCCTCGGCGGCGAGTTCACGTGGGGCCAGAATTAACGTCCGACCGGAATCCGATCCGGTACATGTTCGGGGGCAATCGCCTGCCGTGATTTGTCGCAAACTCGTCGGGACTTGGGTCCGTGACGGGGGCAACGGCGATTGCAGGGCATCATAGAGGCCAGCTTTTCGCCCTGTCAAGCCCCCGAAATCGGCCACCGGTTGAGTTTCCCGGAACGCCGTCGGACCCCACCCCGGAAGACTAGCGCGGAAACGAACTTAGGGCGAGCGCGACTGCCGAAGTATTTCGCGACGAGGAGACGGCGGATTCGACACGTTGGTAATATTGACAGTGTTGTATGTAAGCGATCGAAACCGTTTGCGAAATAGTTTGGATGATTTTTGTGGACTGGCAATAAATCAGGCAGTGAGCAATCCGCCCATTAACGCGGGCGGTCTCACCTGTGTGACATCCCGTGAGCAATTTTAGCCGCGGAGACGCAGAGTCGCGGAGAAGACCATAGGACTTACGCAGTTGCCATCTTGGGCAGAGTATATACCGGGTCGGCGAGGTAGGCCCGGATCGACTCCCGCACGATGCCCGTCTTCGCGGCGAACCAGCTCACCCCCGACC
>JANXTD010000714.1 GCA_025352585.1 Fimbriiglobus sp. | reverse complement strand
CCCAGCGCGGCCGCCGCCGCCTGGCGGACCTCGGCGGCCGCGTCGCCCCGGACCAGGGCGGCCAGCGGGGCGACCGCGGCGCGGGACTCGGCCCCGATGCGGCCCAGCGCCGCCGCGGCGCGGCCCCGCACCGCCGGCTCGGTCGCCGCCAGCAACTTGGCCAGCGGCGGAACCGCCTTGTCGTCGGCCCCGAGGTCCGGGGCCAGCTCGATCGCCCCGGCGCGCACGGCGGGGTCGGGGTCGGCGAGCAACTTCAGCACCGCGGCCGCGCCCGCCGGGTCGAGGCGCAGCGGCCGCGCCGCGGCCAGGGCCGCCGCCCGGACGGCGGCGTCGGGGTCGGCCAGCAGGGCGACCAGGGTCGCCGCCGCCGGCTGGGCGGCCGCGTCGGCGGCTTGCAGCGCGGCCAGGGCGGCCAGCCGGGAGTCCGGCGGGCCGGCGCGGGCGGCGTCGGTCAGGGCCGCGAGCGCCGCCGGCTGGCCGACCGCCAACTCGCCGAGGGCCTGGACCGCCGCCAGTCGCGTCGCCGCGTCGGCGTCCTTCGGCGACCCCGCCAGCAGCGCGACGGCCTCCTCCGGGTCGGCCGCCGCGGCCAACCCCACGGCGGCGCGGCGGACGTACGCCCGCGGGTCGGCCAGCGCGTCCGCCAGGAGTTGCTTGGCCCCCGCCGGCTTGCCCCCGGCCGCGACGACCGCGTCGAGCGCCCGGACCCGGACGTACGCGTCCGCGTCGGCCAGGGCCGGGGCGAGGGCCCGCGCGACGGCCTCGGGCGGGTGCAGGGCGACGACCGCCTCGATCGCCGCCATCCGCACCCCCTCGTCCTTGTCCGCGAGCAGCTTCTCGATCGCGGCCGCCAGCGCCGGACTCGCCGGCGCGTCGGCCGAGCCGGACAGCGCCTCCAGGGCCATCTGCCGGACCGCGCGCTCCGGGTCGATCAGGGCCACCGTCAGGGCCGCCGCCGCCGGCCGCGCCGCGGGGCCGGCCGCCGCCAGGTACTCGGCGGCCGCCAGCCGCACCCGCACCTGCTTGTCCGTCAAGGCCGCCGCGACCCCCAGCACGGCCTCGGGGGACGTGTCGCCCAGGACGTTCAGCGCCCGCACCGCCCGCCAGCGCTGCCAGGCGTCTTCGGCGGCGAGCGTGCCCCGCCAGTGGTCCGCGCCCCAGCCGAGGTACTTGCCCGCGGCCGGCTCCGCCGGGCCGTCGTCCGCGGCGGGGGCCGGCCCGGCGGACGCGAGCGACATCAGGGCGACGGCCAGGGCGAGCGGCGCGATTCGGGGCATGGGAGGGCGTCTCCGGGGCAGGTGCAACGGGGCGGTCGGGCGAGGGGAGTTCACGTTAGCGGTTGACGACGGGGCCGGCCGGGACTAGCCCGACGGTCCGCACGACGAGCGGCTGGAACTGGTGCCGGCCGCCCGGTGCCAACTCGACCACGCGCGGCGGCCAGCCGGCCGGGCCGTAGCGCACGGACAGTCGGGACTCCGGCTTGGCCAGGTCGAACGACTGCGACGCCTTCGGCGCGAGGGTGACCGTTCGGTAGGAGACCCCCAGGGGAAGTGTCGGGAGCGACGGTGCCCGGAAGCCGCCGACGCCCGACCCTCCGACGCGGCCGGACTGGCCGGCCTCGCCGACCTCGAACGTCAGCGGCGACGGGCCGGCGTTCTCGAGCGTGACCGACGCGGCGGAACCCTTGGGCGGGCCAGCGCCGCCCGGCGGCACCGGGGTCTTCCCCCCGCCCGCTTTGCCGGGTGTACCGAAGCCGGCGAAGAACATGTCGGCGGTGACGCGGGGGAAGTAGTTCACCGTCGGCTCGTGCCGCGCGGACGCCTTGCTGGTGTTGAACGACTCCCAGAACTTCGGCCCGCCCCGCACGCCGACCACAGCCGGGACGGGGTCGTCGGCGTTGATCAGGTAGCGGTACTTGCTCGGCCGCGGCCAGACCTCGTTGTCGTTGACCGGGGTGCCGGTGGCGACCCACGCCACGCGGCTGCGGATGTTCGACTCCTTCCCCAGCGACCCGGCCGCCAGCAGAGCGTTGCGCATCTGGATGCAGCCCTGCGAGTGGGTCACGATGTCGAGCGGCCCGCCGGCGTGGTAGAGCAGGTGCGTCAACTGCCGCGTCGCGGGGTTGAGCTGCGCGAACGGCGGGTTCGGCAACTTGAGGCCCGGCAAGAGGCCGACCGGGTTCATGGTCGCGAAGTTGGCCGGCCACTCCCGGTCGTAGACCGCCTCGGACAGGTCGTCGGCCACCGTCGGCGTCCCGGTCGTGCCGTCCATCGAACTCGCGTTGACGATCAGGTAGACCGGCCGGCCGACGCGCGTGGCCAGGGAGGTCGCCTCGGCGACGGCCGTCGCCCGAGGCGTGAACATGCCGTTGACGTAGTACACCGGCTCCCCGGTCAGCGCCTTGCCGGTCTCGTCGGCGGTGACGCGAATGGGCCGGGGCGACTCCATGAACAGCGACAGGGCGCGGTCGGTGACGTACTTCCACAGCGGCGTCGACTTGAGCCACTCGACCCCCTCGCCGACCTTCTTCTTGGTCGCCGCGGCGACGTCCCCGCCGAGCCTCTTCGCCTCGTCCGAGATGATGCGGCCGGCCGACTTCAACTCCCGCGACGCGTCGCCGCCGGCCTTCTTGGCGGCCTCCTCCGCGTCCTGCTTGGCTTTCAGCGCCGCCTTCTCGGTGTCCCGCTTCGCCTTGGCGAGCGTGTCGGCGGCGTCCTGCTTGGCCTTCAGCGCCGCCTTCTCGGTGTCCTGCTTGGCCTTGATCGCCGCGTTGGCCGCGTCCTGCCGGGCCTTCACCGCCGCGTTCTCGGTGTCTTGCGCCGCCTTCTTCGCCGCGTTGGCCGCGTCGTCGCGGGCCTTCTTCAGCGCGTCCGAGACGCCGCCGCCGAGTTCGTTGAGGCTCGGGACGCGCGGCTTCTTCTTGTACCACTGCGCGGAGGCGGTCCCGGCCCCCAGGGTGGCGAAGGCCAGCGTCAGTAAGAGTTTCGCGAGCATGGGAGCCACACTGGGGCTAAAAAGGTTGTTCGCATGGAAGATTAACTGGAGTTATAATCCTCAAGTTTGCAAAGGAGTCAAGAACAAAATTCGACAATCGTCGATCACCAACGGCGACGGCCGCGGAGGGGGTTCCTTCGCGGCCGTCGGCGTTCGTGAGCAAGAAGGGGTACTCGGGGGCCGGGGTTACCGGCTCACGGGGCGGGTGGTGCCGCCGACGTAGACGCTGCCGAGGAACGTGTCCTCGAACGCCAGCACGTCCGCCCCGACTTGCGCCAGCCCGGCGGCGGTCAGGCGGTAGACCTTGACGCGCGAGCCGCCGGTCTCCCCGGCCGCCGCGTAGATCAGCGTCGCCCCGTCGCTGCCGGTGCCGGTGCTCACGCGGACGCCGTTGGCGAAGGTGTCGGCGAAGGGCCGGGCGCTGGCCACCGGGGTGCCGCGGCCGTCGAAGACGCGGACCTCGGGGGCCGTCGTCAGGTCGGCGTCGGTCGAGGGGCGGTTCGACAGCCCCCCGGCCGTGTCGGGCAGGCCGGCGAAGAGCTGGCTCACGATCGTGC
>JANXTD010000632.1 GCA_025352585.1 Fimbriiglobus sp. | reverse complement strand
AACTGGAGAGGCGCACGCAGTCGTTCTGCGACACCCCATACCCGACACCCGACACCCGGTTTTGGGCTAACGCCCCGCGGGTCGTTGTACGGGCGCAGGCTCCGCCGGGGCAGTGGCGAGGCGGTTGCGCAGCCGCTCCGCGACCGCCTTGACCGGCTCCGTGACCACCGGCAGCATCTGCGGGCGGTACTCCATCGCGCGGCCGGGCTGCTTCACCATCTCGATCTTGAACAGGTTGCCGCTCAAAAACGAGGTCACGTCGCCCAGCGGGGTCGTCAGCCAGCGGCGCAGGGCCTGCGACCAAACGGTGTAGAACTCGAAGCGCACGTCGTCGCCCTTCAGGTCGAGTTCGCCGGAGCCGCCCAGGCTCAACGCCGTGCCGATCAGATCGACTTGCGTGACCTTCAGGCGGTCGCCGCGCAACTCGAAGAGGGCGTGGGCCTCCTCGAAGGCCGTCTGGTCGGGCGTCTGCAACTTCAGGAGCTTCAGCAGCGGCATTAGCACCGGCAGGTTGTAGAGCCGGCCGTTGAGCACGTCGATCTGGCCGCTGCCGGTGAGGACCGCCAGGCCGGTGCGCGGGTCGGGCGTGCTGTCGAGGTGGAACTTGCCCTGGGCCAGGCCGCGCAGTTCGCCGCTGCCGGCCAGCTTGGTCTGCGCCGCGAGTTCGTCGAGCCGCACGCCCGACGCGGTCAGCAGCAGTTGGAAGGTCGGCCCCTCGCCGGGTTGGCCGAGGCCGACGCGGCCCTCGCCGCCGAGCGTGCCCTGGTACAGGTTGGCCGTCAGGTCGGGGAACTCGATTGCCATCGGCGTGAGAAAGCCGGGCCGGGCCGGGTCGGGCTGCTGCGCCCGCACGCGGTAGCCGACCTTCACGTTGGTCAGCGGCTGGCGGGCCAGCGTGGCGCGGTCGAGCCAGGCGTTGCCGAGCACCGCGCCCCAGCGGTCGCCGTCGTACTTGCCGTTGGAGGCGACGGCCCCGTGGACCTCCTCCCAGTCGGTGCCGAGGTCGAAGCTCGCCCCGCGCAGCCGCAGCTCGCCGTTCCAGTAGACCACCGGGTTCGCCGCCGCCGGAGACTGCCCGCGCACGACCTGGGCCCCGGCCGGAGTGGCACTCGCCGGGGTCGGGCCGGGCAGGCTGACCACGAGGTGCTTCAGGTGCAAATCCGCCGGGCCGCGGAACTTCAGCGACTTCAGCGCCTCGCGGGCCTTCGGCGGCAACGCCTTGAGCACATCGGCGTCGAAGGCCAGCGGCCGCACGCTCAGGCCGCCGGCGTTGGCCCAGACCTCGCCGTCGCGGCCGAAGCGAATCTCCGCCGCGTCGAGGCACAACGCGGTACTACCGTGCCGCGCCGCCAGGGTCACGAGATCGACCTTGCCCTGCGTGTAGCGGACGACACCGCTCAGGTCCTCGAAGTCGTAGGGGAAGGCCTCGGGCGTGACGGTCGGGCCTTTGAAGTTGATCGCGAGTTTCAGGTCGCTCGCCGCGTTGAACGGCGGCTCGCCCGGTAGCGTCGTCAGCGAGGTCGGCACCACCAGCCGGCTGGGGCTGTTGCTCAGCACCGTCGTCGCCGAGGGCCGCGGGCTGCCGCGCTCGACGATCTCCACGTCGGCCCCGAAGGTGAACGCGCCGCGCGGCGAGAGCGCCTTCCACAGGTCGCCGACTTTGAGCGACGCGACCGCCGACTTGAAGTCGTCGTCGAACGGCAACCCCTCGCCCTTGAGGCTCATCGTCAGCTTGCGGTCGCCGCTGCCCGGCACCGGCTCGGCGTCGCCGTCGAGCCACAGCTTGCCGTCGCCGTGGGCCGCCTCGAAGTTGCGGATCTCGACGCGGTCGGTGTCCACCGGCGGGGCCAGCGGCAACTCGGGGCGCAACGGCCGGTCGGGCGTCGCCGCGGCGATCCGCACGCACACCCGGCCGCGGATACTGCGCAGCGGGTACGGGAAGTAGTCGTAGTTCACCGCCGCGTCGTGGACGGTCACCTGGATGGTGCTCTCGCAGCGGTTGACCCCCTGCGGCTGGTGGATCTGCACGCTGAAGTCGCCGCGGCCGGCCGCCTGGAGCTTGCCCAGCGACGCGGCGTACTTCGGCGGCATCGCCGCGAAGAGCCGCTCGTCGATCGGCAGGTTGATGCCGGTGAGCTTCAGGTCGATCAGCGGGTCGGGGCCTTCGCTGCCCACCCGGCCGGTGAGTTCGATGCGACGCTGGCTAGCGGTGCCGGTCACCTGGACGCGGAACTCGCTGCCGCCGCCGGGCAGGCCGACGAGTTTGACACTGCCGGCGAGGTCCTGGATCGGGTACTTGAACTTCTCGTAGGACATGCCGGCGCGGTTGGGCCGCACCTCGAGTTCCTGCTTGAGTCCCGCCGGCGTGCGCACCAGCGACACGCCGACATCGACACTGCCCGAGGGGCTGAACATGCGGCGGATGCGGTGGACCTTGGGCGGCAGCTTGGCGAAGAATTCGTCGTCGAGCGCGAGTTGCCGCACCGTGATGTGCAGCCGCTCGACCTTCTCCTCGACCTGCTCCAGCAGCCCGGCCGGGGCCGCCGGCGGCGCGACCGTGGCCGGCAAGACCTGCGGCGTGCCGGTGGCGGCGACCGGGGCGGCGGCGCAGCGGGTTTCGACCGTGAGTTCGGCGGTGGACTTGCCGAAGCGGGCGGTCGCCTTCTCGACGGTGAGCTTGCCGTCCTTCATGTGGACGGTGCCGGCAATCTGTTCGAGCGGCCACGGCAGCCTCTCGTCCTCGAAGCGGCCTTCGCGGACCTCGACCTTCACGTCGTACTTCGGCAGTTGCCCCGCCTCGACGCGCAGGTCGGCCTTGACGCCCAGCGTCGCGTGGAACTGCGACAGGTAGTCGGCCAGCGTGGGGTCGAGCCGGGCGAACGCGGGGGCCAGGTCGGGCACCATCGCCAGCTCGGGCACCTCGAGCCGCGCCGACACCGACTTGTCGAGTCGGTGGTACTTCGCCGCGACCGTCATCGCCACGCGGAACCCGGCCGGCTCCGCGCCGTCGCCGGCCCCGCTCGCGGCCAGGGGCGCGAGCGTGAACCCGGCGTCGATCTTGAGAACCTCCAGCGGCTCGTTCATCAGGTGCAGCTTGACCCCGGTGAGCGTCAGCGCCGGCAGCGGCTTGGGCCGCAGGTCGGACACGACGACCGTCGCGTTCTTGACGATCACCGTCGGGATCGGCGCGAGTTCGGTGCCGTTGGGGGCCGGCGGCAGCAAGCCGTCGAAGTCCCAGCGGCCGTCGGCCAGGCGGGTCACCCGCAGGGTCGCGCCATCGACCTCGACCTTGCGGATTTGCAGGACGCCCCCGGCCAGCGACTCCTTGTCGTAGGAGATCGTCGCCCGCGGCGCGTTGAGGAACGGGGCCGGGTCGCCGGGCCGGGTGAGGGTCAGCCCCTCGACCGAAATGCCGCCGAGCAGCCGCAGCCCGGCCGCCTCCACTTCGACCTCGACGCCCGGCAGCTTCTCGCGCAGGGTCGCCAACAAGACTTCGCGGACGCGCTCCGGCCGGACATAGTCGTGGGCGACGTACGCGCCGCCGACCACCGCGACCGCGACGGCCAGGATGAGGAAGCGAACCAGTCCGACGCGAAGCCATCCCATCGGGTGCCGCCCTTGGCCGTCCTTGGCCGTGGAGAGTCAACGTGTGCGGCCGCGACGATACGCCCCCCGCCCCGCCCGGTCAATCGCGACTGCGCTCGCCGCAACGCCGCCGCGTCCGTAGTCCCACGGGTATGCTCACGATCCCCGCCGCGATCCTCGACGCCCTACTCGCGCACGCCCACTTGGAGTCGCCGCGCGAGTGCTGCGGCCTCCTCGGGGGTACTGCGGGCGTCGTCACGCACTGCCTGCCGGTCGCGAACGAACTCGCGTCGCCGACGAACTTCCGCACCGAGCCGCGCTCGATGCTCGCCGCCGACCGGGCGTTGCGGGCCGCCGGGGTCGAACTGCTCGCCGTCTACCACTCGCACCCGACCTCCCCGGCCGTCCCGAGCGTCACCGACCTGCGCGAGAACCCCCACGGCGAAAGCGTGCTGTGCGTGATCGCCGGCACCGACGGCGTCCGCGCCTGGCGACTCGGCCCCACCGCCGCCACTGAAGTCGAGGTCCGCGTGACGTAACCCCGCCCTCTCCGTAAATTGGCGGTCCGACCACACCCCACACCCGACACCCGATACCCGGACGCACCATGCCCAAGACGACCCTCAGCGACCTGCCCGACCTGACCGGGAAGCGCGTGCTGATCCGCGTCGATTTCAACGTGCCGTACGACAAGAAGACCGGGGCCGTCAAGAACGACCGCCGCATCCGCGCCGCCCTGCCGACGGTCAACGCCTTGCTCAAGGCCGGGGCGTCGGTGATCGCCATGAGCCACCTCGGCCGGCCCGAGAAGGCGACGCCCGACGAGCGCGCCCACCTGACGATGGACAAAGTGGCCGCCCGCTTCGGCGAACTCCTCGGCAAGCCGGTGACGAAGGCCGCGGGCGAAGTCGTCGGCCCGGCGGTGACCGCGGCTGTCGCGGCGATGAAGCCGGGCGACGTGGTGCTCCTGGAGAACCTGCGCTTCGACCCGCGCGAGCAGCAGAACGACGCCGGGTTCGCCGCCGCGATTGCCGCCCTCGGCGACGCCTACGTCAACGACGCCTTCGGCACCTGCCACAACGACCGCGACGCCTCGATGGTCGCCGTGCCCGCGGCGCTCAAGGCGGCCGGCAAGCCGCGCGCCGTCGGCCTGCTCGTGGCCAAGGAACTCGAGATCATCGAGGGGCTGATGGGGTCGCCCAAGACGCCGGTGCTGGCCGTCATGGGCGGGGCGAAAGTGTCGGACAAGCTCGCCTTCATCAACGTGCTGCTCTCGAAGGTCGATCACCTGCTCATCGGCGGCAAGATGGCTTACACCTTCCTGAAGGCCCAGGGCGTCGAGGTCGGCTCGACGCGCGTGTCGGCCGAGGAGTTGACGGCCGTCGCCCCGCTGCTGCAACACGTCGGCACCAAGGTGACGCTGCCGGTCGATTACCTGGCCGCGAAGTCCGACGACCTGACCGCGACGAAGGTCTTCGAGGGGGCCATTGACGCTGGCTACGAGGGCGTCGACATCGGCCCAAAAACACTGGCGCTGTTCGCGGAGCGGATCGCGAAAGCCGGCACGGTGTTGTGGAACGGCCCGGTCGGCTGGTTCGAGCAGCCGGCGTTCAGCCACGGCACGCGCGGCGTCGCCGCGGCGATGGCGGCGAGCACCGCGGTGACGGTGGTCGGCGGCGGCGAGACGGCCGAGGCGGTCGAGCAGTTCGGCCACGACGCGGCGATGACGCACGTCAGCACCGGCGGCGGCGCGTTCCTCGCCTACGTCGAGGGCAAGCCGTTCCAGTCGCTGGCGATGATCGACGACCAGTGAGGGTGGAAGTGGAGCCGTCCATGCAGGAGGGGTTCTAGGCCTGCGAGCGTCGAAAACCCCTGCCCGCGCGGACGGCACGTCGTGAGCGTAGGGACGTTTGGCGATCACGGAACAGATGTGGGCACGGGGATGCGAACTACACCCCGGAAGCCGATCCACCGTTGGGCGGCCCCCGGCGACTCGTTTCGGTGCCGGGTAATCTCGAATGCCTCGGGCGATTCGTCGTTGAAGCTGCCTCCGCAGACGACTCGCCGCTGCTTGGCGTTGTCGTCGAACTCCTCACACCACTCGGCGACGTTCCCGGCCATGTCCACGCACCCGATCCCGCTCCGATCCGAGGAGGCGAACCCGCCGACTGGGTGAGTCGGGAACGGCCCAGCGACTGACTTCCTGTTGGCGCAAAGCCGCTCCGCGCCGGCGAAGTCATCCCCCCACGGGTACTTCGAGCCGGCCCCCCGAGCGGCGGACTGCCACTCGGCCTTTCGCGGGAGTTCCTTGCCCATTTTCTCGCAGTACGCTAGCGCGCCGGGGTAGGTGACGTTGAACACAGGCCTGCGGTAGTCGTCGGGCTTCTGAGGCTTCAACTTCCCGCCGGTCAGCTCGCCTTCCGACCCTAGCTCCACGTTGCGAAAGTCCGCCTCGAACTTGAGCCATGGCACCGACTCAGTGAACCGATCCTTCGCGGCAACATCGTTGAAGAACGGAATGTACTGCCTCCAAGTGACCTCTGTGGTGTCGATGTAGGTCAGGTATTTCCGCTTCCCGACAGGGTCCTCGAACAGGACGGGCTTATGACTCCCCGGCTCGGTGATCAGGGACATGACGCAGCCGTCGCGTGAGTTGAGGATGACCTGGGGGTACTCGATTTGGGCGACTACGGGTTGGCCGTTCACGACGACCGCACCCGAC
>JANXTD010000628.1 GCA_025352585.1 Fimbriiglobus sp. | reverse complement strand
CCTACAAAATCTTTTCTTTGTAGGGGTGCCCCTTGTGGGTACCCGGCCGATGCAACCCGCTATCTTCAACACCCCGGCATCAACGCCTTGTCGATCTCGGCCTTCACCTGGTCCATCGGCACGCGGCGTTGGATCGTCGTGTCGCGGTCGCGGATGGTGACGGTGCCGTCCTTCATCGTGTCGCCGTCGATCACGATGCAGAACGGCGTGCCGACTTCGTCCTGGCGGCGGTAGCGCCGGCCGACGGCCCCGCTGGCGTCGTAGAAGACGTTGAAGTGCGGCTTCAAACTGCGGTACAACTCGGTCGCCTTCTCCGGCATCCCTTCCTTGTTCACTAGCGGGAAGATCGCCGCCTTGATCGGGGCGAGCCGCGGGTGGAACTTCATTAGCGTGCGGGTCTCGAGCTTGCCGTTGGCGTCGGGTACGCTGTCCTCGGTGAACGCCTCGCACAGCACCGCGAGCGTGAAGCGGTCGGCCCCCGCGCTCGGCTCGATGACGTGCGGCAGGAAGCGGTACTTGGCTGCGAGTTCGGCCGGGGGGTTCGTCTTCAGCCACGCCTCATACGAGTTCGTGGTGCGCGACGGGGCGTCGGCCATCCAGGCGTCCTGGTCGAAGTACGCCAGCTTGTCGCCGAGGCCGGAGTGCTTGGCGTGCTGCGTCAGGTCGTAGTTGCCGCGGTGGGCGACCCCTTCGAGTTCCTGCGGCTCGTCGCTGAACGGGAACATGTACTCGATGTCGGTCGTGCCGATGGAGTAGAACGCCAACTCCTCCTGACCCTGTTGCCGCGGGATGAGGTTGGCGGACTTAATGCCGAGGGTGCTGTACCAGTTCTCGCGTAACTTCCGCCAGTAGTCGTACCACTTCATCGACTCGTCGGGGTGGCAGAAGAACTCAATCTCCATCTGCTCGAATTCACGGCTGCGGAAGATGTAGTTACGCGGGTTGACCTCGTTGCGGAACGCCTTACCGATCTGCGCGATGCCGAACGGTACTTTGAGCCGCGACGAGTCGAGGACATTCTTGAAGTTGGCGAAGATGCCCTGCGCCGTCTCAGGACGCAGATACACCTTGTTCTCGTCGGTTTGCACGGCCCCGGCGTGGCTCTCGAACATCAGGTTGAAGGCACGGGGTTCGGTCAATGTCCCAGGGACATCCGCGTCTGGTGCAACGACTTTGGCGAGGTCGCCGGCGTCCACCACTTTTTGGAACGGCTGCTTCGGCGTTCCGACGGCTTCGCCCTTCTTGACCTTGAAGTGCTTGAAGAGTTTGCCCTTCGCCGATTGTTGCGACGCCTCGTCCGAGTCCAAGAAGGCGAAGTACGTCGTCGGGACTTCTTCGTCCTGGAAGCTGTACACACTCATTTGATCGGAGCGGTACTTTTTCTCCGCGACCTTGCACTCGACGGTCGGGTCGGCGAAGCTGCCGACGTGCCCGGACGCGACCCACACCTTGGGGTTCATGATGATGCTACAGTCGAGGCCGACCATGCGGATCTCTTGGCCGTCCGGACCCGGCGGCGGGTTGCGTACCATGTCCAGCCACCAGGCGTCCTTGATGTTCTTCTTCAACTCGACGCCGAGGGGTCCATAGTCCCAGAAGCCGTTGATGCCGCCGTAGATTTCGGACGACTGGAAGATGAAGCCGTTGTCCTTGCAGAACTTGGCGAACTTCGCCATGTCGATCTTGGCCACGGGCAATCCTCCACGGCCGTCGCCCTTGGACTGGGCAGCGGCGGACTCAGAAGCGGGCCGCGACGGGGAAGTCCCGGCGCGCCGTCGTCATCTTACGGACTCGTCAGCAACTCGGGGGGGGCACTCGCCGGCTCGGGTTGCCGGTTGACGCCTAGCACCCGGATGAGCGTCGGCAGCGTCAGCCCTTGCAGCACGAGCGTGGCGAAGATCACCCAGAAGGTCAGGAACTGGATGAGGTCGCGCTGCGGGAAGGGCGAGCCGTCGGCCAGCGTCGTCGGCAGGGCGAGCGCGCCCGCCAGCGAGACGACGCCGCGCATCCCCGTCCAGGCGACGACGGTGACCTGCCGCCAGGGCGGGAACGGGTCGGTGTTCAGCCTGAAGGCGCGGTCCAACGCCCGCGGCAAGTACGCGCCGGGGTAGACCCACAAGAACCGCGTCACGATGACGACCGCGGACACGACCACGGCGTCGACGAGCAGGGTCACCGGCGAGTAGTCGGCGCTGAGCCCGTCCAGGATCGCCGGGAGTTGGAAGCCGATCAGGACGAAGATCAGGACGTTCAGCACGAAATCGACCGTCTCCCAAACGGCGCGGGCCTCCACGCGCAGGCCGTCGGGGAAGAGTCGCCGGCGGTTGGCCCCGACGATCAGCCCCGCCGTGACGACGGCCAGAATCCCCGAGACGTGCAGCCTCTCGGCCGGCAGGTACAGGGCGTAGGGCGTCAGCAGCGTAATGGCGATGGTGGTCTTGCTGTCGGCGAGCTTCATGCGGTTGAGCCAGGTGTGCAGGCCCATGACGAGCAGCGCCCCGGCCACCCCGACGGAGACCCCGCCGACCGAGATCACGGCGAACTGCACCGTCGCGTCCGCGACCGAAAACACGCCGGTGACGACGGCGGCCACGGCGAGGCGGTACGCCACCAGCGCGCTCGCGTCGTTGACGAGGCTTTCGCCTTCGAGCAGCGTCGAGACGACGGCCGGGACGCGCACCCGCCGGGTGATCGCCAGCGCCGCGACGGCGTCCGGCGGCGAGACGATCGCGCCGAGGACGAACGCCGGCCCCCAACCGAGGCCGACGAACTCGTGGGCCGCCCACGCCACCGCCGAGGTCGTGAAGAAGACCAGCCCGACGGCGAGTAGCGAGATCGCCCGGATCTGCTGGCGGAAGCGGCCCCAATTCGTGTTGTAGGCCGCCGCGTACAGCAGCGGGGGCAAGAACGCGAGGAACACGAGTTCCGGCGGCAGCGTGTAGTGCGGTGCCCACGGCTGGAGACTGAGCACCAGCCCGCCGACGACGAGCAGGATCGGGTAGGGCACCTTGACGTAGTCCGCGAGCATCGCCAGCGTCACGGCGACCGCCAGCAGCAGCACGACGACTTCGAACTCGCTCATCCGCCGCCCCCGCCCGGTCGCCCGACTTCCGCGAGGTGTCATCCTATCGCGCCCGGCCGGGGCCGCGCCAACGCCGGGCGAGCTGGGGCGTATTCTCCAGTGTCCGCCCCGCGTCGCGGGCCGCGCGGTGCCCTAGCCGGCACAACCCTCGCGGCCACGACTCCGACCGGCGTCGCGGGGCCGTTTTGCGTTGACACCGACCGGGCGGCATTTAGACTCGGGGGAACGTCCGACTCCGCCGCCCGCTGACTTGCCCCCGAACCACCCTGAACTCCCCCGTGAGGTAGCGTCATGGCCAAGGCCAACCCGGCCGGCGAATCGAAGGCCCCCCTCGTCGTCGCGCTCGTGTTTTTCGTGCTGACGACCCTCGGCCTCGCCGTCGTGGTCTACATGGACCAGGACAACATGGCGGCGGGGCGCGAGGCGGTCAAGGTGGACGCCGCGAAGGCGATCGAGGCCGGCAAGCTGCGCCGCGCCGACCAGGAGCGCGTGCTGTGGTACCGCGAGATGCTCGGCGTCAACTCCCAGGAGGAGTCGTCGCAGTTGCGGGCCATGACCGCCCCGAAGGAAGTTCGGGACGAGCACAAGAAGGTGATGCAGGAGTTGAGTGACCGCATCGCCGGCACGCCGACGACGCCCAGCATCGTCGCCGAGGCGGCCCGCGAGGTCCCCGGCACGCGCTTCGACGTGAAGCAGGACGAGGTGTTCAGTTGGGTGTGGCCGGACGGCGCGGAGTTGAAGGACGGGCCGAAGAAGGGGCTGTTCGCGGTCGTCGTCTCGGCCTACGCGAAGCAACTGCTCGCCTCGCAGAAGCAGGCGACCGCCGAGAAGAACGCCGTCGCGGCGGCCGAGAGCTACCAGAAGCTGGCCGTGCAGTACGGCGACGCGGTGAAGACGCTGCAAGACGTGGCGAAGGCGTTCCCCGCCGAGGTCGCCAAGGACCGGCAGGCCGAGAAGGCCCGCATCGACTCCGAGGTCGCTAAATTCGGCGAGGTCACCGCCAAATTCAACGCAGACCTGCGGGCCAAGGAGGAGGCCATGAACAACAAGACGATCGAGAACGAGCAGCAAGCGGCCGCCCTCGTGAGTGCCAAGAGGCGTGTCGACAAGCTGGACGGCCTCCTGACCCAACGCGAAGACCCCTTCGCCTTCGAGAAGAGCCTCGGCGTCATCACCAAGAGGGCCGACCGCAACGTTTACATCAGCCTCGGCAGCGCCGACAACGTGCGGCCCGGCCTGACCCTCACGATCCAGCCGTCCGACACGCCGCAGCGCGGCATCGACACCCGCAAGTACGAGCGGCCCCTGGGCAACGGCCAGAAGGAAATCGCCGTGCGGACCAAGGGGACGATCGAGGTCGTCGAAGTCCTGGGGCCGAATTCCTCGCTGGCCCGCATCACCAGCGAGCCGGAGGGCGTCCGCGAGCCGATCACCGTCGGCGACACACTGTACAACGCCGCCTGGCGGCGAGGCGCGGCCGAGCGCGTGGCCCTGTTCGGCGTGTTCGACGTGGACGCCGACGGCACCGACGACTTGAAGGCGGTCGTCAAGGACTTGAGCAAGATGGGCATCATCGTGGACGCCTACTACGACATCGAGAAGAAGCAGTGGGTCGGCACGATCACGAACCTGACGACGTTCGCCATTGAGGGCTACTATCCCTCCAGCGGCCCGGCGGACGGCCTGTCCGGGGCCAAGGCCGACATCACGCAGCGGCTCGAAGCGGCCAAGCGGTTCGCGCTGGAGAAGGGCGTCAAGGTGGTGCGGGCCCGCGACTTCTTCCCGCGCATCGGCTACAAGATGCGGCTCGACATCACGCCGGACATCGTGAACCGCTCTTACAACAAGTACCTGCAAGTGACCCCGGCCGGCGACGCCCCCGCGGCCCCCGCCGACGCCCCGAAGAACTAAACCCTCTCGCTGCCAACAACTGCGCCGCCGCCGCCCCGGTCACCCGACCAGGACGGCGGCGTTTCTTGTTGCCACGGCGAGTGCTGCCAGCGTCTCCGGCGTCGGCTGCCACGCCAGCACCTGCCAGCCGGCGGCCGTCTCCGGCGGCCCCAGGATCGCCGGCGGCGCGTCGGGGTGCAGTTCGACGACGCAGCGGTCGAGTTCGCGGACGCCGCAGCCGATGCCCTTGAGCACCGCTTCTTTGCACGTCCAGCCGCGGAAGAAGCCCATCGTCCGGACCGCGGCGGAGAGTTCGGCGAACTGCCGCCGCTCCGGCTCGCTAAAGTAGCGCTCGACCAGCCCTGCCGCGCCTGGCATCTCGCGCAGCCGCTCGACATCGACGCCGACCGGCGTATCCGCCAGGGCAATCAGCACAACCCCGTCGGTGTGGCTAACGTTGAACTGGAAGGGACCGCCGCCGAGGAGCATCGGCTTGCCGTCGGCGTTGGCGACGATTTCGACCTCGCGTGGCCGGCAGTCAAGGTTCGCCGCCAGCAGCCGGCGTAAGGCCGCGCGACTGCGGACGAACTGCTCGCGCGCCCCGGCGTTGCGGTAGCGCGTCGCCCGCTGGCTCTCCTCGGCCGTCAAGTCGCGTCGCAATTCGACTTCTTCTCCGTCGGCAAAGCCGGCGTGCCCGAAGGCCCACGTCCAGACCTCGACGGCACCGGCCAGCCTCGGCGTGGGCGGGTCGTCGGGCCACGAAAAACGCCGCACGACCACCCGGTCTTGCGGCGGCGGTTGGATCTCGATATGTCTCGCGGTCATGAACTTCATCTTACTCGCCCTCGTACTCGGGGCCACTGACCCCATCCGCCCGACGCCCCCGCTTGCGCCGATCGAAAGCACGCTGCACGACCTCGGCACCGTCCGCAGCGGCCCGAGTCTGACCGAGACGCTCACACTAACGCACCGCGGCGAGCCGGGCACGGTCACCGTCACCGGCGTCGAGGCGTCGTGCGGTTGCACGGCCGCGACGGTCACCGCCCGGAGTTTGCGCCCCGGCGACGCGACCGACTTCGCCATCCGCGTCAACACGCTGACGCAGCCGGCCGGCGTCCACACCTGGAAGGCGACCCTGCGCTACCGCTTCACGCCCGACGACCCGAAGGCGAAGCCGCACGATTTTGAAGTCTGGCTGGGCGTGAAGGCCGACTTGGTGCGTGAAGTGAGCGTGACGCCGCCGATGCTGGCGATTTCGACGGCGACCGAGGCCCGGCACACGCTGACGGTCACCGACATTCGCGCCAAGCCGCTGACGGTTCGCGCCGCGACCACGGCCAGCCCGCACGTGACGCTTTCGATCCGCCCGGCCACGACGACCGGCGGCGTGACGGCGACGGCCGTCGAGTTGTACGTCACGGCCGACTACCCCGCCGGCAGTGCGCAGGAGACGGTGACCCTGACGACCGACGACCCCGCGTGCCCGGAGCTGCGCGTCCCCGTGCGCATCGTGAAGCGCGACCGGGACGCCCTGGTGCCCTCGCCCGAAGTCGCCACCGTGCGCTTCAGCCCCGGCCAGGACTCGGCTTCGACGCTGGTGCAAGTCCGCAGCCCGGCGCGGGGCACGCTCCGCATCGAAGCCGCCGAGTGCGACCACCCGGCGGTGACCGTGAAGTTCGCTGCGTCGTCGGGCGTGGTCGGCACCCTGCGCGTCGTCGTCGATCGCGCGAAGGCCGATGGTCGTGCAGGCGAGGCGCTGGTGCGCGTCCGCTTCGCGGAGCCGGCCGGCGCGACTCTGATGCTGCCGGTGCAGTGGACGTTCCCGGAGTGAGATCAAGGGCGGGTCACGGAAAGAGTTTTTGCCGCGGAGACGCAGAGTCGCGGAGAAGACCAAAACTTGAATTTGGTTTGCTCTGCGGACTCTGCGTCTCCGCGGCAAAAATGCTTCGGCGTTTGGCGCGTCAGTTGTACGCCGGGTTGGCCTCGGGGATTGCCGAAAACGGGATGCGCATCGGGGCCGTCTCCTCCGACCCGCTCAGCGCCCCGAAGTAGACCGAGTTGCGGCCGAACGTCTTGTTGATCGCGTCCATCGCGTGCGACAGGGCGTTGCGCTCGCGGTCTTCGTCGAAGAGCGACGGCGTCGCCGCTTGCGTCGGCTTCAACTTCGTCAAAACTAGATCGACTTTGAGTGGCGTCAGGAACTGCGGCCGGCGTTCCCAGAGCACCGCGAAGGCTTGCAGGATGGTCAACGTGTCCTGGCAGAGCAGCAGCCCCGTGCCGGCCTCCCAGCGCTGGTGGCCCAGGTACGACACGCCGATCGAGAGGTGCCCGGCCCAGTGGTCGATGTCGCGCAGCCGGCCGGCCGCCTTGTGGATTAGCCGCGCGAAGACGCCGCGCGCCCCGACCTCGTCGCGCAGGTCGGGGGCCAGGACGTGCGACTGGCCGAGTGTGCGGCGGACCGTCGGCTTCTCGTAAACCTCGTCGCCGCGCAACTGGTGGAACCAGCGCTCGCCGTGGATCTTGCTGCCCCAGACGAGTGAGAGCTGCTTCACGGTGAGCGCGTAAAGCTGCTCGACGCTGAAGACGTTGTAGATGTTCAGCCGCCGCTCCATGCGCGGGCCGATGCCGGGGAAGTCGATGAGCTTCAGCGCGAACATGCGGTGCGGCAGGTCCTCGGAGTGCAGCAGCGTCAGGCCGTCGGGCTTCTGCATGTCGCCGGCCATCTTGGCGAGCAGGCCGTTCGGCGCGACGCCGACCGAGCAGCGCAGGTAGTCGCCGACCTTACTCAAGATTTCGCGCTTGATCGCCCGGCCGATGCGGGTCGCCTTGGCCGGCTCGCGCTCGTCGCCGAGGAGCTTGCACGCCATCTCGTCCACCGACAGGATCTTCTCGACCGGCACGCAGCGGCCGACGGCTTTGACGATCTTCTCGTGCAGTTCGACGTAGCGTTGCGGCCGCGCGGCGATGCAGACGATACCGGGGCACATCTCGCGGGCGCGCCAGACGGGCGTGCCGGTCTTGATGCCGAACTTCTTGGCCTCGTAACTCGCCGCGAGGCAACTCGTCGTCTCGGCGTTGACCGCGACCACCGCCACCGGCTTGCCGCGCAGCTTCGGGTTGTCCTGCTGCTCGACGGAGGCGAAGTACGCGTTCATATCGACGAACAGGTAGCGGAGCGGCACGGCGCGTCCTCCCGGAGTGAGTAGAAATGTGTTCACTCCAGGCAGATACATGGCAATCCGTACACTAGCAAACCACCGGCCGGCGAATCTGCCCGAATTGTCAAGGTCGGTGGGGAGGGATGTGTCGGAGAATCCGAATGCGCACTGTGGGAAAGGGGTTTCGCACCGAGACGCCGGCGCGAAATCGGAAACTCTTGCTAAACTAGGAAGGAGACGTTGCCCGGTCGAAATGGTCAAGTTCGTAGTGACACCTTGAAGGCCCCTCATGGCGGACCCGAAAATCGACATCACCGGGGTGCCGATCCCCCGCAAAGACGGGGAGATTCATCAGTACGCCTACAACGAAGCGGTCGAGAGCGGCTACTTCGACGCCAAGCGGCACGTCACGTTCATCAACGGGATGAACAACACGGGCGAGGACCACGCCGAGTCGGCGTTGGCGTTGTCGTGGGTGCAGATGTGTCCGGTCACCGGCGTGTTCAACGCCTCTGGAGGTGCCTGGAAGGATTTCGGGCAGTGCATCGCCGACAAGAACCAGTTCGACGGCCCGGTGTCGTTCTCGGCCAAGAGCGCGGTCGCGCTGGGGTCGATGTTCGGCAGCCGCACGACGGTCGAGGCGGCCGAGAACGCGCTGAGCCGCAACCCCGTCCAAGTCAAGCTGTTCGAGCACCTGCGTCGGCACCGCCGGCGGGAAGTCTTCGCGCACAGCCAGGGCAACCTGATCCTCAGCAACGTCCTCCAGGCGATCGCCGCCGTGGACGGCCCCGGCGCGATTCGGGGCTACAAGGTCTACACGTTCGGGTCTCCGGCGGTGAACTGGCCGACCGGGCTGACGAAGTACGAGAGCGGCTTCACCTGGGACCCGGTCACCTTCCTGGCCGGGTTCGACGCGACCTGGTCGATCTCCAAGGTCGGGATGCCGAAGGAGTCGTGGAACCCGATCACGCACGGCTTTCTTGAGTACCTGAAGTGCGACCCGGCGTTCACGGTCAACCGCTTCCGCTGGGGCAGCCTGGGCGTCACGTTCAACATGGACGAGGAGGGGCTGGCGAAGTGCCTGGCGGCGATGGGGGGCAACACCCGCCGCGTCTTCGCCGTGTTCGAGTACCTGAACAAGAAGCACCGCAGTGACGCCGACGACGTGGCCGTGCTGTACGTCGGGCACATGAGGAAGTCGCCGGGGTTGGCCGCGGCCGTGAGGGCCGACACGCCGCTCACGAGCCTGCTGATCCGCGTGATGGACGAAGGCTGGACCAGCGACGACGAGAAGAAGGCGATCGCCTTCCTGCGGGCGAAGTAGGGCCTCAGCCGGGCGGGTCGGCGGCGCGCGGGAAGCGGACGCGGAAGGTCGCCCCGGCGTGCGGCGTCGAGACGATCTCGAGCTTCGCCTGGTGGTGCTCCAGCACGACCGCGACGAACGACAGCCCCAGGCCCATGCCGGCGCTGTAGCCCTCGTACAGGGCGTTGTCGCGCTTGGTGCTGAAGTGCGTGCGCAGGCAGTTCTCGAGCACCTCGGGCGTCATGCCGATGCCGTTGTCGCGCACCTCCAGCAGCACCTCGTCCCCCTCGACGGCCGCGCGCAGGAAGACTTCGCCGCGCCAACTGGCCGCCTCGATGAGCTTCTTGCGGCGGGCGTCGCCGTCGGCCGGGGCGGCGGCGCGGGCCTGCTCGCGCAGGGAGTTCCGCTGCTCGAAGGTGGCGTCGCGGGCGTTGAACACCAGGTTCTCGACGGCCTGCTGCAAGTGCGAGGCGTCGCCGCGGACCAGCGCAGTGCCGAAGGGTACGTCGGCGGCGATGCGCAGCTTCCACTTGTCGCGGCCGGTGTCGTCCCAGGTCTTCGCCGTGGCCCGCACCAACTCGAACAGATCGACGCGCGTCATCTCGGCCTTGCTGGGGTCGCGGCGGACGGTGCGCAAGATCTGTTGCAGCCGCTCGGTGACGGTGCCCAGGGTCGCGCGGACCTCGCCGAGCATCCCGGCCTGCGCCGCCGGCAGGCCGTCGGCTTCGAGGCAGCGGGCGAGTAAGTCGTTGGGGCGGACGAGCAGGTTCTTGATGTTGTGCGCGTAGGAGCCGGCCATGATGCCGATGCCGGCGTAGAGCTGGCTCTTCAACTCGAGCGCCGACCGCTCCGCCTCCTCGCGGGCGTGCTCGGCCTCGCGCTGCTGCAGGCGGGTTTCGAGTAGCTCGATCTCGCGGTGCTCGGCCTGGGCGAGCGCGGTAAGCCGTTGCAAGTCGCGCTCGCGTTCGCGAGTCAAGAAGCGCGCGACGAAGAGCGTCGCCAGCAGGGTCGCGGCGACGAGGACCGCGCCGGCGACGAGGTTGACCCGCCGTCGCTCGGCCTCGCGCCGTTGCAGCTTGTTGAAGGCGTGCATCTGGTACTCGCAGCGGAGGCGCGCCCGCGGCTCGCCGGCCAGCGGCGCGTAGTCGAGTTCGCGGACGCGCGACTGCTCCTGCTGCTCCTGCGGGCGCGGCCGGGGCAGGGGCGACTCCCAAGTGACGCGGGCCTCGGGGTGGCCGGCGTTCGCGGGCAAGACGACTTCGAGCTTGTAGATCACGGGGAAGCCGGGCAGTTGGCTCAAGTAAGCGCGGGTCGGCTCGGTCAGGCCGCGCATCTGCTCCTCGATCTCGTCGCGCTTGTCCTGGAGCCGCTGCGGGTCGGCCCCCGTGGGGTCCTCGTCGCGCTGGCGCAGGTAGTCGCGGGCGAGTTCCGGGAGCGTCTTGCGGAAGTTGCGGGCCTCGTCGAGCCACTCGCGCACCAACGCCTCGTCGGCCTCCTCGGACCAGCCGGCGCGGCTGTAGATCAGCCCAGCCAGCCAGCCGACCAGCACCAGCCAGACGAGGATCGCGGGGGCCAACCCCTCGGCGTAGGCCCAGGTCGGCCGGCGGCGCGGCGTCTCGGGCGTCACGAGCCGCCCCCCGTCGCGGCGGCCCGGCCGTGCCGCTGCTCGATGTCGAGCGTCTTGACCCGCTCCCAACCGCGGCGGGCGGAGCGGCGGTAGACATCCAGCGTCGCCTCGGGCAGCGCGTGCGGCCCCGGCTCCGGCGGGTTCGGCCGCAGTACGACGACGTACTCGCCGGAGCCGCCGCGTCGCTCGCCCGACGGCTCGAAGAACGGCGGCGTGCGGGCGTGGAGGCGGCGGCACAACTCCGCGGCCCCGGCGGGCGGCTCGCCGGGCGGGCCGAATACCCCCTCGGCCAGCACGCGGCCGAGTCGGGCGAAGTGCAGGACCTCCTCGGTCGTGTTGGGCGGCCGCAACTCGTAGCCGGGCGGCGGGGTCGTGCCGGGGGCGTCCCAGCCGACGGGGTCGTTGTGCGTGAACAGCACCACCGGCACCGGCAGGGCGTGGACCGGCCAGGCGAACTCGCCGTCGCGCGTGAACGCATTCACCGGGATGCCGTCGCCGGTGACGACGACGAGCCGGTCGCGCAACTTCGGCTCGCCCTCCAGCACGGCCCGCAACAGTCGCCGCGCCGGGGTCGTGACGGTCGGCAGGATCAGCAAGATGCGCCGGGTCGGGTTGTCGCGGCAAACCGCCAGGATCGACTCGGCGACGCGGGCCTCGTAGAAGTTCGGCGTGGCGAAGCTGCCGATGCTGTAGCGCACCTCCCAGGTGTCGCGCGGAAGCTTGCCACTGAGGGCGTCGCCGAAGCGGTCGTGCAGGTCGGTCGAGAACGGGTCGTCCTTCCAGACCACACTCAAGACTTTGGGCGGCTCGCTGAGCCGGGCGTGCAGCGACGCCGCCGACGCGACCGCGCCGAAGGCTTGCTGGCCGGGCGTGGCGAGGAGGTCGGGGTTCTGCTGCGCGAAGTCCAACACCGCCTCGGCCATCTGCCGGTTGGTAAAGCAGAAGCGGAACGACAGGTCGTCGTACACGTCGATCAGGGTCTGCGACGGGCAGCGGGCCGCGCCGGCGGCCTCGTCGGGGCCCGGCTCGAGTTCGTCGGCGGTGGCGGTCGTGAGGAACAACAGCGGCCGCTCGCCGGCCCAGTCTTTGCGGCGGTTCAGTGCCCGCGCCAGGTCGGCGGCCCGGTCACTCGACCCGCCGCCGATCACCGCGACGGGGGCCGGGTCGCGCTCGGCCAGGGCGTTGACCCAGTGGTCGGTCGTGGCGTCGGTGGTCAGCTTGTACCAGCGGACGCGCAAGTTCCCCGGCCGGCCGGCCATCGCGAAGACGACCTCCGGCACACCGCTCGCCGACTCGTTGAAGGCGTTGCTGTCATCGACGCTCAGGCCGGGCACCGCCATTTGCGCGCGGACCAGCCCCGAGACGAAGCGCTCCCAGGTCGTGCCGTTGGTGCTGGTGTGCAGCCACGCCATCTCGATGTCGCCCGACGGCACCGAGGCGGGCCGCGGCCGGCCGGCGGGGCGGTCGATGCCGGGGATGCGGACGCCGGTCGCCAGCACCGCGACCGGCAGGCAAATGGCGGTGACTACGAGGAACCAGCCGAACCGCGCGAGCATGGGCCGCCTCGGATTGAACGGGGGAGGGGTCGCCGCGACACGCACACCGTAGCGAACGCCACCAAGGCAAGGATATCCGGGCTGCCACTTGCGCGGGAAGGGGAAGTTACGCGGCCTGTGCCACGCCCCCTTGCTGGCGGTCGGGGCCGCAAGTACATTGGGGCAATCTGTCGGGAGTCCCCGCGGGCCGGGCCGACCGGTCGTCGCCAAGCAGGAGTTTCGCCGTGCCCCGTCTTCGTTGGCTCGCCGCCACGGTCCTCGCCAGCGGTCTCGTGACCGCCGGCCTCGCCCAGCCCCCGGCCACGCCGGCCCCCGCCGCGCCGCCCGCCACCCCGGCAGCCCCGCCGGCGACCCCGCCGGCTACGCCGCCGGCAACACCTCCTGCCGCGACTCCCCCGGCAACCCCGCCCGCCACGCCTCCCGCCACCCCGCCCGCCGCAGTTCCTCCGGCCACGCCGCCGGTCGTGGCCCCCCCGGCGACGCCGCCCGCAACCCCGCCGGCCGTCGCGCCGGCCAGCGATAAGCCGCAGTTCCTCACGAAGTTCGAGGCCAACAAGCCGTTCTTCCAGAAGCTCACCACGCGTGTCGAGCAGACGCTCAAAGTCCAGGGCGGCTCGGACGTGCCGCTGAAGCACGAGCAGACCTTCTTCTTCAAGTGGACCCCGGTCAGCGAAGACAAGGGCAAGTGGCTCGTCAAGCAGACCAT
>JANXTD010000623.1 GCA_025352585.1 Fimbriiglobus sp. | reverse complement strand
AACCTCGTCGCCGGCAAGCTCGTCGGCGACGTGCATCCGGGCGTCGCGGCGGTCGCCGGGGCGCTCTCGCCGGTGCCCGGCGGCGTCGGCCCCATGACGATCACGATGCTGCTGGAGAATACCGTTCGGGCCGCGGAGTTGATCGACGGGCCGGTTTCCGGGTAGACTACGCACTCGCCGTCCCGTCCGACTCCGCGAGGCCGCCATGAACTTGAACTTGACGACCGCCACGCGCTACGGGCTGAACGTCCTGGCGCTGCTGGGCACGTCGGTCGCGCTGTACCTCGGCTCGTCGATCTTCATCCCGGTCACGATCTCGGTGCTGCTCGCCACGATCCTCTACCCCGCCGCGAGTTGGTTCCACTCGCGGCTCCGCTTCCCCTGGTTCCTGGCCTGCCTCGTGAGCATCCTCGGCCTGGTCTTCCTGCACCTGGCCATCGTCACGGCCGTCGCGGCGTCGGTGCCGCAACTCATCAACAAGTTGCCCACCAACGAGGAGCAGTGGAAGGAGAAGTACAGCCAGACCGCGAACCGGCTCCGCGAGATCTCGCCGCTGCCGATCAACGACATCCTGCCGCCCGACCCGGACACCTCGAAGTTCTACCTCAGTGTCAAGCAACTCTTCTCGGCCGAAAGCCTGTCGGTCTACCTGCAAAAGCTCGCCGGCTTCGGGCTGGAGCAGATGTCGCAAGTCGTGCTGATCCTGTTCGTGACGCTGTTCCTGCTGCTCGAAGGCGAGATGCTGGCCAAGAAGGGCCGGGCGATCTTCGGCCCGAGTACCGAGGCGCAGTCGCGCGTCACCCGCGCCGTCGCCGAGATGGCCGAGGCGGTGCGCAAGTACCTCGTCTGGCGGACCATTGTCAACCTGGGCCTGGCGATCGTCTGCGGCATGGTCTACAAGTACGCCTTCAAGCTGGAGCAGTGGTACCTGTGGGCCATCCTGACCGCGGTACTCAACTACATCCCGTACATCGGTACCATCGCCGCGGGGGTGCTGCCGTTCGCCGAGTTGCTGATCTCCGGCCGGCCCGACGCGGCGCTGGGCGTGATGGTCTTCTACGGCTGCGTGGTGACGGTCGAGGGGTACCTGATCGTGCCGTGGGTGATGGGCCGCAGCATGGACCTGAACGCCACGACGGTAATGCTGGCCTGCCTGTTCTGGCACTTACTTTGGGGCGTCGCGGGGCTGTTCCTGGCGATGCCGCTGATGGCCGCGCTCAAGGCGATCTGCATGCACGTCGAGGACTGGAACGCCTGGGGCCAGCTCATGAGTTCCGGCCCGAGCGTCCCCCCGCCGCCGAGTGACGCCCGCCTGCACGACATCGCCGCGCAGGCGAGCGACGGCGAGCAGACCATCGTCATGGACGACCACCACCGCCGCGCGACCGAGCCGGCCAAGTCCGCGACCGTCAACCCTTGAGCAACTTGGCCGCCGCGACGGCGAAGTACGTCAGTACCCCGTCGGCCCCGGCCCGCTTGAACGCGAGCAAGCTTTCGAGCATGACCTTGTCGCGGTCGAGCCAGCCGTTCTGGGCCGCCGCGACGATCATGGCGTACTCGCCGCTGACCTGGTACGCGAACGTCGGCACGCGGAACTCGTCCTTGACCCGCGCCAGCACGTCGAGGTATGGCATCCCCGGCTTGACCATGACCATGTCGGCCCCTTGCGCCAGGTCGAGGGCGACTTCGCGCAGCGCCTCGTCGCCGTTAGCGGGGTCCATCTGGTAGGTCTTCTTGTCACCGCTGCCGAGGCTCCCCGCCGAGCCGACGGCGTCGCGGAAGGGGCCGTAGAACGCCGAGGCGTACTTGGCGGCGTAACTCATGATGGCCACGTCGGCGTGGCCGGCGCGGTCGAGGGCCGCCCGAATCGCTCCGACGCGGCCGTCCATCATGTCCGACGGCGCGATCACGTCGCACCCCGCATCCGCCTGGACCACCGCCTGCCGACACAGCACTTCGACCGTCTCGTCGTTGACGACGTAGCCGTCGCGGACGAGTCCGTCCTGGCCGTGGGTCGTGTACGGGTCGAGGGCCACGTCGCAAATGACACCAAGGCCCGGTACGGCGGCTCTGATCGCGCGAATCGCCCGGCAGGCGAGGTTCTGCGGGTTGGTCGCCTCGTCGCCGTCGGGGGACTTGTCGGCGGGGGCCGTTACGGGGAAGATCGCCACCGCCGGCACGCCCAGTCCTGCCGCTTCGCGCACCGCCTCGACGAGCAGATCGACCGACAGCCGCTCGACCCCCGGCATCGACAGGATCGGCGTCCGCTGGCCGCTACCCTCCTGAACGAACACCGGCCAGATTAGGTCATCGACGGTGAGCCGATGTTGGGCCGTCAGCCGGCGCAGCCACGGGTGGCGGCGGTTGCGCCGCGGCCGCGCCACGGGGGGCCAGGGGTTGTTGCCAGGGTCGTTCGCCATCGCTTCGCCTCCACCGCCGGTTCGCCCACGGTGTTAGCATAGCCGGCGGCCGGAATCGGGCTGCCGACATCGCAGCGCGACGGGGGCCAACTACAATCGCCGGGACTTCAACTCCCCAGCGGGTAGCCGATGCGTAGCGACTTGCTCACCCTGACGCCCGACGACCTGGCGGCACTGACCAACCGCGGCGCGGTCAAGCGGGCGCAGCGCGAACTCGACGAGGCCGAAGTCAGCGGTGCCGTTGTCGAGGACGCGGCCGGGGCGCTGGCGGTGACCTGGAGCGACGGGCCGACGTGTACGATTGACGCCGGCTCCGCGCTCCGCGACGGCCGCTGCACCTGCGGCAGCGCGACCCTGTGCCGGCACCTCGTGCGAACCGTGCTGGCGTACCAGAAGTCGCACGCCGCCGCCGCCGAAACGCCGCCACCGCCGGCCGGGCCGTGGGATCCCGGCGCGATCCCCGACGAGTCGCTGGCGAAGCACTTCCGCCCCGCCGCACTCTCCCGCCAACGCGCCCTCTTCGAGGCCGGCGTGGTCGCCGAGTTAACGCGCGGGGCGAAGCCGGTCGCGCGCTTCCACCACCCCCAGGCGACGGTGCGATTCCTGGTGCCGGGCGACGTGCGGTACACCCGCTGCGACTGCGGCGAGGAAGCCCCCTGCCCCCACGTGCCGCTGGCGGTCTGGGCCTTCCGCCGGCTGCCCGACGGCGACGCGGCGGGCCTCGTCTCGACCGCCGGGCGGGCCGACCCGGTGGCCGCCGACCTGATCGCCGAACTCGACGAGGTGGCGGCGGCGCTACTCGAAAGCGGCTTCTCCGGGGCGACCCCGCCGTGGGCGGACCGCGTGACACGCCTGCAAGCCCGCTGCCGCCGGGACGGCCTGGCCTGGCCGGCGGACATTCTCGAAGACCTCGCGGAGCAGTACCGCAAGTACGCGACGCACGACGCCGCCTTCGCCCCCGACCGCGCCGCCGAACTCGTGGGCGAACTGCTGCTGCGCCGCGACGCCATCGTGAACGACACCGGGGCGCTGCCGCAACTCCTGGTGCGCGGCAGTGCGGCCCAAGCGGTCGGCACGCTGGGCAAGACCCGGCTCGTCGGCCTCGGCTGCCGCGTGACCGTCGGCCACCGCGACACCGAACTCGTGGCATACCTGCAAGACGCCGACACCGGCGGGGTCGTGGTCGTGAGCAAGGAGACGCCGCACCCCGACCCGACGACCAACCCCCCGCCGGCCGACTTCGCCCGGCTCGCCCACTCGCAAGCGTTGAAGGGGTCCGGCAAGCCGTTCACGTTCCGCGACGTGGCCCGCGGGCAACTGCTCATCGAGGCCGGCCAACGCAGCGCCGCCGGGGTGCTGAAGGTCGGCCGGGCCGGCGCGAGTTTGCAGCCGCAAGCCTACGCCTGGGAGTCGTTGCCGCCGCCGACGCTCGTCGAAGACTACGCCATCTTGCGCACACGCCTCGCCGCGCAGCCGCCGTCGAGCCTCCGCCCCCGCCGCGCCGCCGAGGACTTCTTTGTGCTGGCTGTGCAAGCCGTCGTCGCGCCTCACTTCGACGGCCCCAGCCAGGCGACGTTCGCCACCCTGTGCGACGCCGCCGGCCACACGGCGACCCTCCGCCACCCCTACGCCGACGCCGGCAAGGGCGGCACCGAGGCACTGCTCACGGCGTTAGCAGGGTCCGTGAAGTTCGTCAGCGGCGTCGTGCGGGTTGCCCAGGGCGGGCTGACGGTCGAGCCGTGTGCCGTGGTCGTCGAGACAGACCGCGGCCGCGAAGTGGTGTTGCCGTGGATTGACCCCACGCCTCCCGGCGGTACGGCGACAGCATCCGCCGCCGCGCCGGGAACG
>JANXTD010000605.1 GCA_025352585.1 Fimbriiglobus sp. | reverse complement strand
GTCGGGTGGGGGAGTCTGGTGCCCGTCCGTCATGCCTGGCCGATCTCGACTAACGTTCGCGTCCGCCGCGGGGTCATTCGCTCCAAGTTACAGCCCCCAGGCGTTGATGGACAGACGAAACGAAGCGACCCGCCGGGTCCGGCGGGTCGCTTCGGGGTTCGGCCGAGTGCGGGCGGCCTACTTCAGCGACTCCTTGAGGCCCTTCAGGGCGCGGGCGCTGACCTTGGTGTGGGCCGGCTTGTCCTTGGTGACGGTCGTCTCGCCCGGCTTGAAGCGGTTGGGCACCGACTTGCCGCCCTTGACGGCCTTGACGCGGCGGGCCTTGAGCTTGAGCAGGCCGGGGATGGCGATGACGCCGGGGCCTTTGGTGCTGAGTTCCTTGACGATGATCGCGGACATCTCCTCGAACACGCTGGTGACCTGGGGCTTGGTCAGTTGCGTCTTGTCGGCGATCGCGGCGATGAACGCGCCCTTGGTGATCGACTTGACCGCGGCGGCCTTGTCGGCCTTGGCCGGCTCCTTGGCCTTGACCGGCTCCTTGACCTTGTCGGGCTTCGCGGCCTTGTCGGCCTTGTCCTTCGCCATGTGCGTGAACTCCAGTTCGGGGTGAGAGTGGCTCAACAGCATGAAAATATGGCGTTTCGCGGGCGGATGTCAACGAAACTCCGGCTGCTTACGGGTAATATCTCGCAAATCTCCGGCGGAAACGACCACGCAACTCCCGAACGCCCCTGTTTTCTAGACTCCCCGGCTCGCCGGACCGCTACAACCGTCGCCGGGCGCGCCGCGGCGGCTCGAAACGGCCCGCGGCGGGCGGAGTTTGGCCCCGGCCGGGGCGGTGTCGCGGGCCGGTCCATATCATGAGCCGCGAGAGACCCCGACGCTTTTCAACCCCGCCGAGAGCCGCCATGTCCGCCGCCAGTCCGCCCGCCGCCGATTCGCTCGACCAGCTCTGCGTCAACACGATCCGCACGCTGTCGATCGACGCGGTGCAGGCCGCCAACTCGGGCCACCCCGGCGCGCCGATGGGCCTCGCCCCGGTCGGCTACGCGCTGTGGAACCGCGTGCTGAACTACGACCCCGCCGACGCCCAGTGGCCCAACCGCGACCGCTTCGTGCTGTCGAACGGCCACGCCTCGATGCTGCTCTACTCGCTGCTGTACCTCGCCGGCGTGCGCGAAGCCGACGGCCGCGCGCCGGTCACCTTGGAGCAGATCCGCCGCTTCCGGCAGATCGATAGCGTCACGGCCGGCCACCCGGAGTCGCACTACGCCGCCGGCATCGAGACGACGACGGGGCCGCTCGGCCAAGGCTGCGCCAACGCCGTCGGCATGGCCATCGCGTCGAAGTGGAAGGCGGCCCACTACGGCAAGCCGGGCTACGCCGACCTCTTCGAGAACCGCACATACGCCCTCTGCGGCGACGGCTGCATGATGGAGGGAATCACCTCCGAGGCGGCGTCGCTGGCCGGGCACCTGAAGCTCGACAACCTGTGCTGGATTTACGACGACAACAGCGTCACCATCGACGGCCACACGGTCATCGCGTTCACCGAGGACGTGCCGGCCCGCTTCCGCGCCTACGGCTGGAACGTCCTCCACGTCACCGACGCCAACGACCTGGCGCAACTCTCCGCGGCGTTCGCCACCTTCCGGCGGACGACCGGCAAGCCGACGCTCATCAACGTCAAGTCGGTCATCGGCTACGGGTCGCCGAACCGCGCCAACTCGTCGGACGCCCACGGCGAGCCCCTCGGCGACGCCGAAGTGAAGCTCACGAAAAAGGCCTACGGCTGGCCGGAGGACGCGAAGTTCCTGGTGCCCGAGGGCGTCCTCGAACACTTCGCCGCCGGCATCGGTCACCGGGGGGCGGAGGCCCACGCCGCCTGGACGGCGAAGTTCGCCGAGTACGCCGACAAGTTCCCCGAACTGGCCGTTGAATTGGAGGCGATGGAGAACCAGGACCTACCCAAGGGCTGGGAGTCGAGCCTGCCGACCTTCCCGGCCGACGCCAAGGGGCTGGCGTCGCGCGAGTC
>JANXTD010000595.1 GCA_025352585.1 Fimbriiglobus sp. | reverse complement strand
GGTGACGGCCGTGCGCCGCGACTCGCCGGCGGCGAAGTCCGAGTTGGTCGCCCGGCAGCCGGAGACGAAGAAGTCGCCGTTGGCACCGGGGGACACGATCGTCGCCGTCGAGTTGCCCGAGGCCGACGGCCGGACGACGCGGCTGACCACCGACGCGACCGAGGCCCCGCCGACCGACGCCAAGGTGGCCGTCAAGTCGCTCGACCCGGTGCGGCTGCCGCACGACCTGTCGCAGTGGGCCGCCCGCACCGCCGCCGGTCGCAAGCTGAAGCTCACCGTACTGCGGACGGTCGAGCACTCGCCGCAGCGCAAGACGCTCGACCTGGCGTGGGACGACGCCTACGCCGACGAGGTCGCCCCGCTGTTCGGCTCCGGCACGCCGGTGGCGCTCAACGGCCTGGGGCTAACGTACCAGGTGCTCGCGGTGGTCCACGCCGTCGAGCCGTTCGCCGCCGCCGAGCGGAACTTGCCGGCCCCGGAGCGCCGCACCCCGTCGCCGGCCGCGAAGGCCGGCTTGCAGCCGAACGACAAGATCCTGGAGGTGAAGTTCCGGGCGGTCGATCACCAGGGCAAGGAGGCCGACACCAAGTTCGAGCCGGTCAAGCCGCACCAGTGGCCGTTCGTCGATAACACCCTGCAACTCCAGGCCCCGCACGTCGTCGAGTTCAAGTTCGAGCGCGACGGCCAGGAGCAGACGGCGGAACTCGCGGCCGACCTCGACCGGAGCTGGCCGCTCTTCCCGCTGGGCCTGAACTTCGCCAAGGCGACGGTGGTCCAGCGGGCCGACGAAATGCTGGGCGCGCTCAACATGGGCGGCTACCGCACCTACCGCGGCATCCGCATGACCTACCAGGGCCTGTACGGCATCGTGTTCGGCGACGTGTCGGTGAAGTCGATGTCCGGCCCGATCACCCTGGGCCGAATCTCGTACCTGATCGCCGGCCAAGACGTGTGGCACCTGCTGTTGTGGATGGCGATGATCTCGATCAACCTCGCGGTCGTGAACTTCATGCCGATCCCGGTGCTGGACGGCGGCCACATGGTTTTCCTGCTGTACGAGGGGATTCGCGGCAAGCCGGCCCCCGAGTCGGTACAGGTGCTGCTGACGTACGCCGGGTTGGCGTGCGTACTGAGCCTGATGCTCTTTGTGGTCGGCCTCGACATCTGGCGACTCTTCGTGGGGTAACTCTGTGGCGAGCCAAGAGCGTGAGCGACTGGAGTTCGGGTCGGCCCGCTCTTAGCGAGCGGGGGACGACAGTCCCCCGAGTTCGCCCCCAAGGGGATGTCACAACTGCCTGCCGGGGTGCAAGTCCATCGGTGTGACATCGTGAACGCACTGCGTTCGCCCCGAGGACTGCCCGATGCCGACGATCGATGAACTGTGGCACTCGAACGACCCGCAAGTGTGGGCCGCCGCCCTGGAGCGATACTGGGACTACGTGCAGCCGGCGAACCTCGCGCTCGAGCGGTCGCTCGACCGGCTGGACCTGGAGCGGGTCCGCGACTTCGATGCGCAGGCTTGGTATGACTTCTTGCGCGACGAATACTTCCGCTGGAAGTACACCGCCCCGAACCGCTACGCCACGACGACCCAGAGCCTGTCGAAGCACGTCGCCGAGCTTGGCGGCCTGGACGGCCTGCACGGGATCAAGGACCAGTTGTTGCACCTCGACCCGACCCAAGTCCGGGCGGGCCTGGCCGTCGCTACCAAGATCGGCGGGCTGGGCGTGGCCGGCGCGTCCGGCCTCCTGGCGCTGATGTACCCAGCACACTTTGGTACCGTGGACCAGTTCGTCGTCAAGGCGTTGCGCGGCGTCAGTGACTTGCCCGAGGCCGTGGCACTCGCGGCCATGAACCCCGAAGGGCTGACCGTGACCGACGGCGTGACGCTCATCGCGATCATGACCCGCCAGGCGGCCGAGAACAACCGGCGGTTCGACACTGCCGAGTGGACGCCCCGCAAGATCGACCAAGTTGTGTGGACCTACGGCCGGTAGCCGGACAGCCGTCCGCCGGTGGATTCCCATCGCAATGGCCGCTGCGTTCGAGGTATACTGCTGGCGAATTCGGACACCGGGGGAACCCATGAACGACTCGATCGATCGACTCAAATCGCAGGCCCAAGACCTGTCGGCGACTGAACGCGCGGACCTCGCGTCGTTCCTGCTCGACTCGCTGGGGCCGGACGCGGCCGTTGAGGACGCCTGGCGGGCTGAGATCGCGCGGCGGGTCTCGGCCGCCCGCGCGGGCCGCGTGACCGGCCGGCCGCTCGACGACGTGCTAGCCGAGTTGCGTGAGACTTACCCGTAAAGCCGCTCGCGATTGATCCCGACGCGGAACACGAACTGCGTCAAGCCGCGGCCCGTTACGACGCGGAGAAGACGGGCGTCGGCGGGCAGTTCTTGCGGGAGTTTAGTGCCGCCGCCGCAAGGGTCCGCGGCAACCCGCTGGGCTACGCCGTGGAAGACGGCATGGATGTGCGGCTCTGCCCGCTGCGCCGCTTCCCTTACGCGATCGTCTACTTGGACGAGCCGGCGCGAATCTGGGTCGTGGCGGTCGCCGACCTGCGCCGCCGTCCGGGCTACTGGGCGCGTCGGTTACCAGGTTAACAGCACGTCACCACGGCCAGGCTTCGGGCGGCAGGAGGCCGACGAGCTTGCGGTACAGCGGCAGCGCCCAGTCGGGCAGCAGGCGGGCGAAACTGGAGCGCCGTGTCTCGCCGACGACGACCTCGTCGGACGCCCGCAGGATTACGTTCGTGCCGTGGTCGCCCCCGACGACCGCGGCGGCGTCCACGCGGAACGCCTCGGGCGGGCCGCCGCCGGCGACGTTCGGCCGCAACACCGTCACGTCGCGCAACTCCGCCGACCCCGGCTTCAGCGCCCCGGTCCGCCAGAGGAAGTCGAGCACCGGCTCCGGGCCGCGGAACGCCACCGTGCGGCGCAGGCGGTTTTCGGGGCCGGTCACGTAGACCCGCCCGGCGCGGCAGTCCGCGAGCGACACCGTCACGCGGCCCGGCTCGACCTTGGCGACCTCGGCGACCTTGGCGCGGGCGTCGTCGAGGCTCAAACCCTGGACGTGCGGGCTGCCGGCGTCGCCGAGCGGCACCCGGCCGTCGAGGCCGACGCTCGCGGCGCAGTCCCACGCGGGGTGGTCGGCGAAGGCGACTTCCAGCACGTCGGCGCAGCCGAGCGCGTAGCCGGCTTCGCCGAGGGCGCAGGCGGTCTCGGCCGGCAGTTGCGGCGGCCGGCGGCACAGGCCGGTTTCGCAGCACCCAGCCAGTGCGAGGGCCAGAACGACGATGGGCGAGTGCGGTTTCACACAGTCGAAATCGGCATCCGGCGGGGGCCGACTGTAACGATTGTGCCGACGAAAGTCGGCGAAGATGGAATGTTAGCCGCAGAGACGCAGAGAGCGCGGAGCAATCCAAAACATTGTGTTTTGTTTTCTTTGCGCCCTTTGCGTCCCTGCGGCAAAACTGTTTTTCGGCACCAGGTCCGCTCGAATAGCCTCACGTCCCCAACACGCGCTTCAGCAACTCGTACATCCCCCCCAGCGACTCCTCGCCGCGCTCGGGCTTGAGCCGCAGGTACAGGCTCTTGTCATCGACGACCTTGAGCCGGCCGGCGGAGAGCTTCGCCACCTCGTCGGCCTTCT
>JANXTD010000592.1 GCA_025352585.1 Fimbriiglobus sp. | reverse complement strand
CGCCGAGACTCCGTTGCATCAGCCACGGCTGCTGGCTCGACAGCCGCATCAAGACGCGGCCGCCGCCGGGCGACGCCTCATCGACGCCGAAGCACTTCTCGACCTCGACCGCCGAGGTCACGGTACTAAACGGCTCGTCCTTGAAGCGCGACAGGAACGACGGCGACGCGGTCGAGTCGGGGGCCGGCTTCAGCGGCCGCTCGGCCGGCGCGCTCACCACGTCGGTCAGGGCGAACGGCAAGATCGGGTTGGCGGCCGCGGCGAACGCCTGGTTGTAGCCGGCCGCGGAGACGTTGTCGCCCGCGCCGACGATCAGCCCGCCGCCCTCACGCACGAACTGCGGCAGTCTCGCGACGAACTCGGCGGTCAGCCCCGGCACGCCCGGCCGGTCGCTGTTCGACGCCGGGACGTTGCACAAGATGCACACGTCGTTGACGCCCAGCAGCCCCGCCCCCGCATCGGCCGGTGTTACGACCGTGACGCGGACGTGGTACTCCGACTGCTGGTCGGCCGACACCGGCAACAACGCGTTGGTGACGAAGTGGCTGGCCGACTGCTTGGGGTCGCCGACGTTCGGCGCGCCGTCGATGACGAGCACCCGCACGGCGTCCCGGACGGCGATCAGGCGTTCGAGGCGGTTGTCGCCGGGCAGGTCGTCGGACTGCACGGTCGCGGTGAGCAGTTGCAGGCCGGCGCGGTCGAGCTTGGCCGTCAGCGTCACCGGCACCGACTGGCCTGGGGCGAGTTCTTCGATCGTGCCGGACTCCTTGTCGCCGCCCTGCCCCTCGACTTCGAGCGTCACCGTGAGGTTCGTCGCGACCGCCGCCCCGGTGTTCTTCACCACCACCGACACCGGCACGCGGCTATTCGTGTGCGGGATGCCGCCGGGGTACGTCAAGTCGGTCACGGCGACGTTGGTCAGCCGACGCGCCGGGCTGCCGCACCGCACGACAACGAACGTGCCGCGCCGCTTCAACTCCGCGGCGCGGGCGCGAATCGCGGCGGCTTGCGGCTCCCACCCGGACTTCTGCAAGTCGCCAAACAGGTAGACTTCCTTGGTCGTGCCGGCACTGCGGTCGAGCGCCGCCTCGGCCTCCACCAAACCCGGCAGCACGTCGCCGGAGAGGCTCGTCAACGTGACGGCGTTGATCACCTGGCGAGCCTGGTCGAGGTTACTCGGCGTGCGTGGCCCGGCGAAGGTCGCGCGGTCGGCGCAGGCGTAAACCTGGACGGTCGAGTTGTTGGGCAGGTTATCGATGACCGAGAGTGCCGCCGCCTTGGCCCGGTCGAGCCGCGTCAACTCGCCGTCGCTCGCGCCCATGCTGTACGACGTGTCGATCAGCAGCACCGCGTCGATACTCTCGCCGCGGCCACTGCCGGAGACAGAATTCCACGTCGGCCGCGCGAGCGCCACCGCGAGCAGAAACAGCGCCAGGCACCGCAACGCGAGCAGCAACAGTTCCTGGAAGCGGAGGCGGCGCGAGGTCTGCTCGATCGACTTCTTCAGGAAGCGCATCGCCGCCCACGGCAACTTGCGGTAGCGCACCTTGTAGAAGAAGTGCAGCGCGATCGGCACGGCGACCGCGAGCGTGCCGAACAGCAACAGCGGGGACAAGAAGCTCATCAGGCTTTCCCCTGCTGCAAGCGGCGGACGAAGTATTCACCCAACGCCGCGGCTAGCGGCCGGCCCGTCGGCATCGGCACGTAATCGACGCCACTCGCCTCGCAGCCGCGGCGCAACTCAGCGAGGAAGGCGTTGACGGCCCGCAGGTACGACGGACGCAGCAGGTGCGGGCGGGTCATGAACTCGTCGGCCCCTTCGAGATCGACGAATCGCACGCTGCCGTCGAGCGGGAAGTCGGTCTCGTCGGGGTGGACGACGTGGAACAGCACCACCTCGTGGCCACGAAACCGCAAGTGCCGCAGGCCCTTCAAGAGCGGCCCCACGTCGTCGAAGCAGTCGGAGATCAGGAACACCAGGCCACGCCGGGAGACGCGGTCGGCGAGTTGTTCAAGCAGCGCGCCGGTGCCGGTCTTGTCGGCCGGCGTCGCGGCTTCGAGCTTGTGGCAAATCGTCTGGACGTGGCTCATCTGCGAGCCGGCCGGGAGTTCCGCCCGCCACGCCGAGTCGAAGATCCGCAGGCTGGCGCTGTCCCGCTGCTTGATGACGATGTACGCCAGCGACGCCGCTAACAGCTTGGCGTAGGCCATCTTGTTGGTGGCCCCGTCGCCGTAGCGCATCGAGTTGCTGCCATCGACGAGCAGGTGCGCGGCGAAGTTGGTCTCCTGCTCGTACTGCTTGATGGTGTAGCGGTCGGAGCGGCCGTAGCTCTTCCAGTCGATGTGCTTGGGGTCGTCGCCGGGGACGTACTCGCGGTGCTGCACGAATTCGACGGAGAAGCCGCGGTACGGACTCTTGTGGTCGCCGACGCGCATCCCCTCGACGACGCGGCGGGCCGCGAGGCCGAGGGACTCCGCGCGGGCGAGGATGTCGGGCTGAAGGAGCTGACTCATAGACTCTTCAAAAGGGAGCTTCGGCGGGGTCAACGTCGGCAGTTCAGAGTTACGCGGCGGCGCGGTTCGAGGCGGCCCCCTTGACGAGCCGCGAGACGACTTCCTCGATGGTCAAGCCTTCGCTCTGGGCGGCGAAGTTGAGAATGAGGCGGTGCCGCAAGATCGGCAGGGCGACCGCCCGCACGTCGTCGGGCGAGACGTGGTTGTTGCTGTGCAGCACGGCGTGGGCCTTGGCCGCGAGGATCAGGTTCATGCTCGCCCGCGGCCCGGCCCCCCACGTCAGCGAGTCGGTGATAAACTTGGGGGCTTCCGGCGTGCCGGGGCGGCTGGCGCGGGTGATCCGCTTGGCGAACGCGAACACGTCGTCCGACACCGGCACCCGCCGCACAACTTGTTGCAAGGCGACAATGTCCTCGGCGTTGAGCACCGGCGACACCGCGGCCGGCTTGTCGGCCGTGCCGCTGCGCATGATCAGTTCTTCCTCGGCGTCGCTGGGGTAATCGACCTTGATGAGGAACAGGAAGCGGTCGAGTTGGGCTTCGGGCAGCGGGTAGGTGCCCTCTTGCTCAATCGGGTTCTGCGTGGCGAGCACAAAGAACGGGTTGCGCATCAGGTGCTCTTGGCCCCCGATCGACACGCGGCGCTCTTGCATCGCCTCCAACAGCGCCGCCTGGGTCTTGGGCGGCGTGCGGTTGATCTCGTCGGCCAGCACGATGTTGGCGAAGATCGGGCCGGGGAGGAACTTGAACATGCGCTGCCGCGTGGCCGGGTCGTCCTGAATGACTTCGCTGCCGGTGATGTCCGTCGGCATCAAGTCGGGCGTAAACTGGATGCGCTTGAACGACATCTCCAGCGCCTGGGCCAGCGTGCTGACCATCAGCGTCTTGGCGAGGCCGGGCACGCCCATGAGCAGGGCGTGACTGCGGCAGAAGATCGCCATGAGCAGCAAGTCGAGGACTTGCTCCTGCCCGACGATGACCTTGCCGATCTCGGCCTTGAGTTTGGCGTGCGAGTCCCGCAGCCGGACGATCATGTCGGAGTCGTTGGTGGTCGCGGTCATAGGGCAAAAAGTCCGGACGGGATGGGAGGCGGGCGGTGGGGCAGGGTGTTGAGTCTACAGAAACTCGACACGCTGACGCAAGTATGGAATGCGAAAGCGGTCGGAAAGTTCCCCAATCCGCCCCGTTGCGTGACACCCGCCGCGTCCCCCGGCCTACTTCGGCGGCGCGGCCTTGAGGTGCCGGTCGAAGAACGCGAGCAGTTTCTTGCGGTTCTCGGCGTTGCCGACCTGGGTGCGGAACTCGCCGTTGCCGTGGTCCGCGCCCTTCAAGACGACCAACTCCGACTCGACGCCGGCCTTCGTGAGTGCCGCCTGGAGCAGTTCGCTTTGCGACACCGGCACCAGCGAGTCTTTGTCTCCGTGGAAGGTCAGGAACGGCGCGTCGTTCTTTGTGACGTGCGTGATGGGGTTGGCCAGCTTCGCCAACTCGGCCTTCTCGCCGGTCGAGCCGCCGAGGAGTTTCGTGACCGGGTTCGCCGCGGCCCCCTGCGGCGACAGCTTCGTCAAGTCGGTCGGGCCGAACCAGTCGCAGACCGCCTGGACCTTGCTCGAAGTCTTGGTCTTGGCGTCGCCCTCCAACTCCGGCACGTCGCCGGTTGTGCCGAGCAGCGCGACGAGGTGCCCGCCGGCCGACGCCCCCCAGACGCCGAAGGCGTTGGGGTCGAGGTTGTACTTCGCGGCGTTGTCGCGCAGGAACCGCACCGCCGCCTTGCAGTCGTGCAGTTGGGCCGGGAAGACGGCCTGCTTCGAGTAGCGGTAGTTGATCGACGCGACGGCGTAACCCTTCGCGAGCAGCAACACGGCCGGGTTGCCCGCCTTGTCGCCGAACTCCCAGCCGCCGCCGTGGACCCAGATGACCAGCGGCAGTGGCTTGTCGGCCTTGGGCACGGTGAGGTCGAGCTTGTTGCGCTCGTGCGGCCCGTAGCTCACGTCCTTCGAGGTCCGCGTCCCTTCCGGCGCGTCTGGCGACTTCGGCACCTGGGCCGACAGCGGCGAGGACAAGAGGCAGGCGGCCAACAAGGAGAGCCAACGCATCACGCGCTCCGCGGGGGGTTCGGAATGGACTCCCGCCATGATACCAGACCGGCCACGCCGGCGGGCAACTTCCACTTGCGAGCCGCGGGGTGCTTGCTAGAATTGAGTGACGACGCGGGATTGGTATAACGGTCGTGCCCAGCCTTCCCAAGGCTGTGAAACGGGTTCGACTCCCGTATCCCGTTCTCCTAAGTTCAGGCCAGTTCAGCACTTGCGGCGACGAGTTTGGTGGCCAATTTCGCTGGCAAAAACGCTGGCAAATCCGGGGCGAAAACGCGGGAGCCGCTGGCCAAAAGTCGGCGGCTGTTTGCGTCGTTACCACGCCGCCCAAGCGCAGGCGGTCGGACTTTGCGGACTCCTACCATGCCAACCTGCGTTATGGCCTCGCGTCGGTTGGCTGCAACAACTGAGGCCACGGCTGACCTGCGTACTAACGGACGGCTCGCGTAATCGCGTACACGCTATCGCGACTTAGAAGTCACCTGTCAGTTTCTGGCTGGTCGGTGAGAAGTGCGATGCACGCTTTACGGCTCGGCAGACGCTTCTGTTCAACCTGATCGTGACGGAAGACCTCGTAACGGTTCCCGTATTCTTTCACCACAACCGCATGCGCGGATTCGCCGTCTTTGACCACAGACCCGCAACGGCCCCACTCCGTGCGGCTGACGGCGGACGTAAGCGTTCACGCCCCCTTGCGCTCTCGGGGGTTCGC
>JANXTD010000580.1 GCA_025352585.1 Fimbriiglobus sp. | reverse complement strand
TCGTGGCGGTGTCCGACGTGACCGGTGCGACCCGCAACCCCGACGGCCTCGACGTGCCGGCCCTCGCGGAGTACCAGGCGCAGAGCAAGAGCGTCTCGGGCTTCCCCGGCGGCACGCCGTTCCCCGCCGACGAGTTGCTGTTCCAGGCCGTCGATGTCCTCGTCCCCGCGGCGCTCGGCGGCGTCTTGACCGAGGCCAACGCCGGGCGGGTGCGGGCCAAGTACGTCGTCGAGGGGGCCAACCACCCGACCGACTTCGAGGCCGACGCGATCCTGAGCGCGATGGGGGTCGTGATGCTGCCGGACATCTACGCCAACGCCGGGGGGGTGACGGTCAGTTACTTCGAGTGGGTGCAGAACGTCCAGGCCTACCGCTGGGACGAGGAGCACGTCAACCGCGAACTCCGCAAGACGATGGTCAAGGCCTTCGCCGACATCAAGGCGGTCAAGGTCCAGTACGGCTGCGACTGGCGCACGGCGGCCTTCACGCTGGCGGTGGCGCGGGTCGGCAAGGCGGCCTTGATGCGGGGGCTGTAACTTCGCAGGCGGCGCGAGCCTGGGGCTGTCGGGAATCTGGGCACTGTCCGAAACCCCGGCAGGCGGTGCCGATTCTGCCGTGATTGCCGGGCCTGAATCGATAACCGGCCGTGAAGGCGCACTACGAGAATGGGACAGGCCCCCCGATCGTGGCGGGGCCTGGCAGTGAGACAGGTGCAGCATGGCAGTCCCCAAAACGACCGACGACGCGCTCGAAGTCCTCCGCCGGAGCCACCTGCTCGAACCGGCCCGCCTCGACGCGTTCCTGACCGTCAACGCCCGCGGCTTCGCCGGCCCGCAAGAGCTGTGCGACGCCCTGCGCGCCGCCGGCCACCTGACGACGTTCCACGTCGAGCAACTGATGCGCGGCAAGTACCGCGGCTTCTTCCTCGGCAAGTACCGCATCCTCGACCGCATCGGCATGGGCGGCATGGGCCAGGTCTTCCTCGCCGAGCACGCGACCATGCGCCGCCGCGTGGCGATCAAGGTGCTGCCGCCCGACCGCGCCGAGAGCGTCTACTCGCGGGAGCGCTTCCTGCGCGAGGCCCGCGCCGCCGGGCAGCTCGACCACCCCAACATCGTCCGCGCCTTCGACTTCGACGCCGAGGGCGAGGTCGTCTACCTCGTCATGGAGTTCGTGGACGGCGTGACCTTCCAGGACCTCGTCGAGAAGGCCGGCCCGCTCGACCCCGCGCGGGCGGCGCACTACCTCCTCCAGGTCGCGCACGGCCTGGCCTACCTGCACACTTTCGGGCTGGTCCACCGCGACATCAAGCCGGCGAACCTGCTCGTCGATCGGCAGGGGGTCGTGAAAATCCTCGACCTGGGCCTGGTCCGGTCGGAGGCCGACGAGGACAACCTGACCCGCGGCGAGGGGGTGCAAATCCTCGGCACCGCCGACTACCTGGCCCCCGAGCAGGCGATCGACTGCAGCAGCGTGGACGCCCGCGCCGACCTCTACAGCCTCGGGGCGACCGCGTACTTCCTGCTAACCGGCCGGCCGCCGTTCGTCGCCGAGAAGGTGTCGCACAAGCTACTCGCCCACCAGATGACGCCACCGCGCCCGGTGACCGAGTTGCGGCCCGACGTGCCGGCCGGCCTGGGGGGGGTCATCCACAAGCTGCTGGCCAAGAAGCCGGGCGACCGCCACGCCAGCCCGTCCGAGTTGATCCAGGCGCTCGAGCCGTTCGTCGGCGAGTTGCCGTCGCTGCCGAGTGAGGACGAGATCCCCACCACCGCCGGCCGGCTCGGCGCGCAGTCGGGCACGGCGTTCCTGAGCGGCCCGCGGCTCTCGCGCGACGGGGCCGCGTCCGGCGGCGCGGGCGGCTCGTCGGTCAACATCGCCCAGAAGGCCGCCGGGTCGAGCGGCTCGGCGTTGCGCTACCAGCCCGACAGTAAGTTGCGGGCCGAGACTACGCGGGCCGAGGTGATCCACGCCATCACGCCGGTCGCCCCGACCCCGCCGCCCGCCAAGCCGGCGGCGCGCGCCAACCCGTTCGCCCCGCCGCCGCTGTCGGCGCTGGCGTCGCACGGCCAGCCGGCGCGCCCGGCGGCCACGCAACCGCTCGACCTGCCCGGCCTGTACGGCCGCCCCGCGGAACCCGCGACCGCCGCCCCGCCGCGCGAGGCGGCCCGCCGCCCGGTTGGGCACTGGCCTGCTCCTAACTTTGGCGGTGGCCGCGTGCACCAGCAAAACGCCCGCATTTGTG
>JANXTD010000553.1 GCA_025352585.1 Fimbriiglobus sp. | reverse complement strand
CGCATTGGGTGTGAGCGTGTGCATCGTGAGCAGGCCCGAGTCCCGCGTCCCTTCCGTCGAGGAGGACGTGAAGCGACCCAGGTCGAGCGTCTCCTGACGCCCACTGCAAACGGTTTCCAGGGCGCGGGCGGCGTCCATACCGTGCTGAAGGAGGTACTCCTGCACCACGTCGTCGAGCAGTCGGCGGCGGTGCGCCGCGATCGCCCGGCGCTCGACCAGAATGTCGCTCAGGGGGCGATGGCGATCCTCGGCCCAGAGTTCGAGCGAGGTCAAGAGATCCTCTCGGCGGACGAAGCCGAGTTGATGGGCCAGAGCCGCGAACAGCAGGTCCGAATCCGGACCATAAGGCGAAAGGGTCGCTTCCGACATGCGAGGCGAGCCTCATGAAGGAGCGAACCACAGGGTCACGGAACCCTGTGGTTCGAACGGTTGTTTCTCATCGCAATTGCTCCAGGATCGTCGGATCCTGGATCTCATGGTCCTTCGCAAGCAGCAGCACCTTGCTGACGACCTCCGCCGTCCGGGGGTCGTCGTCGGCGAACGGCAGGAACAGCCGGCCGCGGTGCTGGGCGTTTACCGCGACCACGCACAGCGCCCCGCCCGGCTGCTTGTGGACCACCGCACTGCCCAGGTGCACCGAGTAGTGGCCGTACTCGCCGGCGATCAGCGCGTGCTTGCCCTCGAGCTTGACATTGCTGAGCTTCAACAACGCACACGCCGTCGCCACCAACGCCGCGCGCATCTCGGTCGTCGATTGCGTCGCCTCCGGGTCCACGCCGCCGACGTGCGCGACGCTCACGACCAGGTCGAGGTCGCGCATCGCCTCGCTGAACAGCACCGCCGGCACGTCGGTCAGCTTGACCGGCTTCCAGTCGCCGCGGCGGCGGAAGCTCACCGACCCGACGGCCGGGGCGGCGGCCTCCGCGGGCGTCGAGTAGCCGGTGTCGAAATCGACTTGCGCGATCAGCCCGGCGTCGCGGAAGGTCTTGTCGATCCCCACACGCGTGGACCAGCCGCGGCCGGCGAACAGGGCCTTCGCCTGCGTCTCGTTGACCTGCTGCCCCGAGTAGCGGCGCGACTCGGTGGCGTCCTCCTTCTCGGCGGCCGTCGGCACGTAGACCTCGCGGAAGACTTGCTTGAACGGCTGCACGCGCTCGGCCCGGAAGCACTCCGCCTGCCACGCCGGCCACGTCCCCGCCGCGACGAAGTCGAGCGGGTGCGCGATCGTCCACTCGTCGGCCGCCTTCACCGCGACCTTCTTGCCGTCGGCCCCCAGGAGCGACTTGCCGCCGCCGACCGGGTAGCCCAGGCCGGCGGGTGTCTTGAGGATCAGCCGTTCGAGCAGGGGCCGCACCAGCGGGTGGGCCAGCAGTGCCGGCAACTCGGAGCCGCGGAAGCGACTCCCCGCACACATCGCCTCTTCGAGCGACCGCTTGCTGCTCGCCACCGTCCGCGTCAGCGCCTTCTTGCGCTCCAGCAGCTCGGCGACCGCCGCGTGCTTCTTCACGTCGGGCGGCAGCTTCGCCAGCGGCACCCCGGCCTTCGCCTGCTCGACCGACGCCACGCCCTGCGGCGACAAGCTCAGCGCGACGGTCACCGGCCCGACGCTCACCGTCACCGGGCCGGCGGCGAGGTCGGCGACTTCGCCAGCGGTCACCGCCCACTCGAGGCGCACCGGGTCGGGGAAGCCGGCGGTCACCGCCAGGTTCTCCATGCCGAGCCGCGCGGCTTGCAACGCCGGCTCCTTCGACAGCGAACTCAGCCCGCGGGCGTAGCGCTCGTAGTCCTTCATCGCCCGGTAGCGGTCGGCCAACTCCGCCTGCCGCTTCTCGGCGTCCGTCGGCAGCGGCAGCAGCCCGAGCAGCTTCACCGACTCCTTCAGGAACTTCTTGCGGATGCTCTCGACGAGGTCTTTTTTCTTGGTGCGCCCGAGCAGCACATCGGCGAGCCGGGTCGCCTTCTTGTGGGCCTGGCCGTAGCCGAGGAACTTCGCCGCCGCCTCGATCGCCTCCCAGCGCTTGTCGCTGCCGACGAGCTTGTAGACCGTGTGGAACCAGGCCACGTCGATCAGCCCGTCGGCGAGCTGTTCGAGGCTCAGGTTGGTGCGCGACTTGACGATCACGGCCCACGGGTTGGCCGGCTTGCCGCCGGCGTCGGTCGCCTCGCTGGCGTCGCCGAGTTGGCTCTGCCACGAGCTGCCGGTGTGGGCGATGAGCCAGTAGACCGCCTCGTCGTAGCCCGGCCAGCCGAGCGTGAGTTGGACGTGTTGCATCCAGCGCGGGTTGACCAGCCCCAACTCGGCGACGCGATCCATCGCGAAGTGCCCTTCCGCAACGGCCTCCTTGACGGCCGCCGCGAACGCCGCCGGGGTGTCGGCGTCGGCCGGCACCGTGTGGCGGATCAACTGCGTCAGCACGGCCGGCTTGTTCTGACTGCTGCCGTACGACGGCCCCTGGACGAATCCGGTCTTGCCCAGCGCGCCGACGAGCCGCAGGAGTGTCGTCGTGCCGTGCAGTTGCTCGATGTCGTTGGCGGCCGGGGTCGCCGCGGTCGGCGTCTCGCCGCGGGCGAGTTCGACTTCGACCACCCGCGCGACGACCGCCGCAACCGCCGCCTGCAACTCGGGCCGCTTGGCCGCGGCCGGGTAGGACGGCGCGGCGGCGGACTCCGTCAGCGAACTCAAGGACTTGAAGGACGTGCCGTAGCGCGAAGACTCGCGCGGCCCGATGAGGTCGTCGAAGAAGTCGGCGAGGGTCGCGGCCCCGGCCTCGTATCCGGCGAGCAACACGGCCAGGTCCGGCCGGGACCGCTGCGCGCCGGGGATCGGCTCGTCGCGCCAGTGCCCCAGACGGTACAGCCGGGCGTCGTGGGCCGGCGTCCAGTCGGCGGCGTGGGGGGCCTCCGAGGCGTAGCCCATCCAGCGTGAGGAGCCGCCCCGCCACTCGACGATCTCACGCTTCTGATCGGCGTCACCGTCGGGCGCGTCGGCCCGAGGCGTCTGCTCCACGAGGATCGCCGGCACGACCGCCAGGGCCGTCTCGGCCGCGTCGAGCAGGAAGTCCGACGCCCCGGCCAGCGGGTACAGCTTCGCGAACCACTCGATCAGCCTGTCGATGAGGTCGTCGTAGCGGACCTCCGCGAACCCAGACGCGACGATCTTGCACGCCGCCTGATACGCCGCCGCCAGGGCCGACGGCTTCTCGAAGACCTTGTCATCGTCGTCGTCGTCCGCTTCGCCTTCACGGACCAAGACAAGCTGCATCGCCTTCGCCCGCAGTAGCTCGAAGCCGTCGGCGTCGCGGGTTTTGGCCGGGCGGTCGCGCCACCAGCTTTCCCAGAGGTCCGTCAGCGGCAGGTTCGCGCGGTTCTCTTCGAGCGTCAGCCGGGGGTTGTAGCCGGGGAAGTCCCAACTGTAACGGATCGCGCCGAGAACCTTTTCGACCGGCCGGTCCTTGTTGCTGGTGTCCGTGAACGTCCGGTCGCGGTGAGTGTGAATCAGCGCGTCGAGTTCCTTGACGAACGCGATTGACGCCGGCGTCGAGAACTTCACCTTGCGCGACTTCGGCGGGACGACCGGGCTGCGGTCGGCGGGGTCGAACAGGCCCAGGCCGTCGGCGAGCGTCGGCGGCGCGGCGGCGGGGTTCAGCACCGTCTCGACCGCCTGCGACTCCGCCGGAGTCAGCCGCTTGCCACGCGCTTCGAGGAACGCCCGCAGGCGGCCACGCACCGGCTCCGCCTGACGCTGGCCCTCGACCATGCGCCGCGCCAGTTCCAGCCCGGCCGCGCGTTGGTTGATGTCGCCGGCGGAGAGCAGCCGATCGACGCTGCCGGCGGCGAGCTTGTCGGGGCGGTTCAGCAGCAACTCGAACACGCTGCGGCGGAAGTCGGGCGTCTTCCGGGTTAAGTACCCCTCAATGGTCCGCACCTCGTCCTCAGCGAGCTTCGACTTCTTGAGGTACTTCAGCGCCGCCTCGCGCACAGAGTGCTCCGGCTCCCCCGCGACCGCCAACAGGAGGTGCCGCACGCTCGAAGTCAGGGTGCGCGGCGTACACAGCTTCTCGAGCACGCGGACGCGATTCCAGCCGGTGAACATCCCGAAGTACGGCAACAATCGCTCCGGCGGCCGCTTGCCGAGGCAGTCGAGCAGCACGCCGGCCGCGAACTCCTGGTAGGGCGAGTTCACGGACCAGTTGGCGACCAGCGGCGGCAACTCCTTGCGCTTCTCGGGCAGTTCCGGCACGATCGCCTCGACGCGCTCGAACAGGCCCTTGGGATAGCGGTCGCCGGCCTCACCCTCGCCGTCGCCGAAGTGCGGCAGGTGGTTGAAGTAGTACAGGGCGTCGCCGACGAGCCGCGGGTCGGGGTCGTTCAGCAGCGGCAGCATCAGCGCGGTCCCGTCCGGCAGCCCGCACTCGGCGACGAGCTTCGCCGCGGCGCTTCGCCGGCCGACATCCTTGTCCTTCAGCAGCGGCGCGGCCGCGGCCAGCGCCGCGTCGATATCGACGAACGCCAGCGCCCACAGGCCGTTGTAGGCCGCCTCGGCGTCCCCCTTGGCGATGGCCTTCTGACGCACGGCCGGGTCGGCCAGCAACTCGCAGCAGCCTTGCAACACCGCCTTCAACTGCTTGGGCTGCTCGACGTACAGCATCGCCCCGAACCAGACCGACGCCGCCCGCGCCACCGACGCGAAGCGCAGCAAGTTGTGGTCGAGCAGCAGCGTCACCATGCGGCGGAACGCCTCGGGGTGGGCCTCGTCCACCGCTTCGAGGATGTTCTGCCGTAAGCCCTCCTGCCGCTGGGCCGCGAGCAGCAGTTTCTCGGCGAAGTCCCACGCCTCCGGCCGCGCGCAGCACAACAGCGCCCGCGTCGTGTGCCGGCCTGGCCCGCCGATGTCGTGGCGGCTCGCGGCCGAGTCCGTGACGATCTCGAGCACGGCGTCGGCCGTCGGCCCGCCGGCGTCGATCACCCCGGCGAGCAGGTAGCCCATCGCGTCGGCGTTGTAGCCGAGGTGGACCGCCCACGCCGCGACCCACTCGGCCGACAGCACGTCGTCGGGCAACTCGCCCAGGACGTTCACCAGAGACTCGACGAAGTCCTGCCGCCTGGCGACGAACGCCTCGGGGCGGCCGGGGGCGCGGAAGGCCCGCCGGGCGTAGCCGGACGTGTACGGCAAGCGGCCCAGCAGTTGCCAGCCGGCCTCCACGTCGGCGGCGATGGTCGGGAACAGCGCCGCGAACACCTTCGCCCGCGCCTTGGCGTCAACGGTGAGTTTCGCGGCCGACGAGCGCCCGAGCTTGGCGCGGTCGGCGTACTCCTTCGGCGGCTTGCCGGTCGGCAGCAGTTCGAGCAGCCCGAGGCCGAGAGTGGCCTGCGCCTTCGGCAGCTTCTGCAAGCGCGCGATGCGGGCTTTGCGGTGCGTCTTCGACTTCAGTTGGCCGAGCTGTTCGCGGGCGACTTCGGGCTTCAACACGGTTCAACCCCCTGCGAGCATGGTGAGGCGAAGGAACGTCAGCTTGCTGCCGGCCGTCAGCGGCACCACGGCGTCGAGGGTTTTAATTTCGAGATCGTCCACGAAGACGAGGAACAGCCCGTCCGCGAAGGCCTCGACCGCCGTGGCGACGGCCGCGTCGGCGTCAACCTTCTGGTCGAGGTCGCTGCCGCCCGCGGTGACTTTGCCGGCCGCCAGCCCGGCGTCGATTTGCGTCGCCGTGAGCGCCTTGAGCAGCCGGCGGTCGGCCTGCCGGTCGGCGAAGGCCGCGACCTCGCCGCGGACGACGTGGTCGAGCAGGTCGCGCAAGGTCGCGGGGCTGCCGGCGTTGACTGACGGCGGCGGGGCGACGGCGAAGGCGTCGCACAGGGGCTTCTTGCGCCCGAGGGCCTGGACCGAAACGCTGAGCATTGGGGAACCTCCGGTGGGTCGAGACGGGTGCGATTCTTCCCGGCTGTTGTCGCCGCGGCGATGTCAGTATGCGATTCGCGCGCGATCTTGGTCCGGCAACGCGCCGGATTTCGCCGCAAGGGGTTGTCCGGGCAGTCCGAGTCACGCGAACTGTGAGAACTCGCGAACGCACGCTAGGCACGGCGGCACGGCGGCGGGTATCATCGGCGGCACGCCAGTCGCTCCCCGATGGGTTCCCCGCCGTGATCCGGTCCCTTGGTGCCGCCTGCGTTGCCGTGCTGTTCGCCTCCGCCGCGGGGGCCGGCGAGCCGACGCGCGAGCAGGCCGAGTTCTTCGAGGCCAGGGTGCGGCCGGTCCTCGCCGAGCGCTGCTTCGGCTGCCACAGCGACGCGCAGAAGAAGACCAAGGGCGGGCTGGTCGCCGACTCGCTGGCCGGGCTGTTAGCCGGCGGCGACGCCGGGCCGGCCGTCATTCCCGGCGACCCCGACGCCAGCCGCCTCATCGAGGCGGTGCGCTACGCCACGGAAGAGCTGCGCATGCCGCCCAAGGCGAAGTTGCCGGCCGCCGAAATCGAGGCGCTGACGGCGTGGGTCAAGATGGGCGCGCCCTGGCCCGACGCCAAGTTGAAGGCGGGCCGGCCGGGCGGGAAGATCACCGCCGCCGACCGCGACTGGTGGGCCTTCCGCCCGGTCGTGAGTGTCCCGCCGCCCGCCGCCGGGGCCGGCTGGGCGCGCAACGACCTCGACCGCTTCGTCGCCGCCAAACTGGCCGACGCCAAGCTCACGCCCGCGCCGGAGGCCGCGCGCGGGGTGCTCATCCGCCGGCTGACGTTCGACCTGACCGGGCTGCCGCCGACGCCGGAGGCGGTCGAGGCGTTCGCCAACGACGCCGCCCCGGACGCCTACGAACGGCTCGCCGACCGGCTGCTGGCGTCGCCCGCCTACGGCGAGCGCTGGGCGCGGCACTGGCTCGACCTGGTGCGCTACGCCGACTCCGACGGCTTCCGCATCGACGACTACCGGCCCGACGCCTGGCGCTACCGCGACTACGTCATCCGCAGTTTCAACGCCGACAAGCCGTACGACCGCTTCGTCAGCGAGCAACTCGCCGGCGACGAACTCTTCCCCGGCGACCCGGACGCCCTGGTCGCCACCGGCTACCTGCGGCACGGCATCTACGAGTACAACAACCGCGACGTGCGCGGCGCGTGGGCCACCCAACTCGACGACATCACCGACACCACCGCCGACGTGTTCCTGGGCGTCGGGTTGCAGTGCGCCCGCTGCCACGACCACAAGTTCGACCCGCTGCTGCAAAAGGACTACTACCGCCTCCAAGCCTTCTTCGCCGGCATCCTGCCGCGCGAAGACCTGATCGCCGCAACCACTGAGCAGAAGGCGGCCCACGCCTTGAAGTTGGCGGCCTGGGAGGCGGCGACGGCGGCCGTGCGGGCCGAGATCGCCGCCCTCGAAGCCCCCTACCGCGTCAAGGCCCGCGAGGACGCCATCGACAAGTTCCCGCCGGAACTCCAAGCCATGATCCGCAAGCCGGCCGCCGCCCGCACGCCGCACGAGCACCAGCTCGCGGAGTTGGCGTACCGGCAGGTGACCTATGAGTATGACCGGCTCGACAAATCGCTGAAGCTGGCCGACAAGGACCGCGTGTTGGCCCTACGGCGTGACCTGGCGAAGTCCGACGCCGTGAAGCCGCCGCCGCTGCCGGTCGCGTTCGCCGTGAGCGAAGTCGGCCCGGTCGCCCCGCCGACGACGATCCCCAAGAAGGGCGCGACGCCCGTCGAGCCGGGGTACTTGAGTGTGCTCGACGAGTCGCCGGCCGCGATCGCGCCGGTCAGCGGCGTGCCGGACAGTACCGGCCGGCGCGCGGCACTCGCCCGCTGGCTGACGCGGCCCGAAAACCCGCTCACCAGCCGCGTGCTGGTCAACCGCGTCTGGCAGCAGCACTTCGGCAAGGGCCTCGCCGCCAACGCCAGCGACTTCGGCCGGCTCGGCGACAAGCCGACGCACCCCGAACTGCTCGACTTCCTCGCCGCGAAGTTCGTCGCCGAGGGCTGGGGCGTCAAGGCGTTGCACCGGCTGATCGTCACGTCGGCGACCTACCGGCAGTCGGCGACGCACCCCGCCCCCGCGGCCGGCCGGCTCGCCGACCCGGAGAACAAGTTACTTTGGCGCGGCGGCGTCCGGCGGCTCGACGCGGAGCAGATCCGCGACGCGCTGTTCGCCGTCACCGGCGACCTCGACCTGAAGGCGGGCGGCCCCGGCGTCGCCACGGGCGAGCCGCGCCGCGCCGTCTACACGAAGCTCCTGCGCAACAACCGCGACCCGCTCTTGGACGTGTTCGACGCCCCGCTCGCCTTCCAGAGCGCGTCGTCGCGCGACACCACGACCACGCCGGTGCAGTCGCTGCTGCTCATCAACAGCCCGACGCTGCTGCGCCGCTCCGAGGCGTTCGCGAACCGGTTGAAGCGCGACGAGCCGGCCGACGACCCGCGTCGGGTGAGCCGCGCCTACCGGCTGGCCTTCGGCCGCGCGCCGACGGCCGAGGAGTCGGCGGCGGCGGTCGGCTTCGTCGCGGCCCAGACGAGGCGGGTCGATCCGACCAAGGCGGGGTCGGCGGAGGCGGCGTTCGTCGGCGGCAAGATGCCGTCGCGCGACGGCCAGGCGGCGGACATCAAACTCGGCGGCCCCGGCTACGAAGCCCTCCTCGGCGACGCCGCGCTCAAGGGCGACTTCACGGTCGAGGCGTACTTGATGGCGCGGTCGGTCGCCGACACCGGGGCGGTGCGGACAGTCGCGGCCAAGTGGGACGGCGACCTCGCGAAGCCGGGGTGGGGCGTCGGCGTCACCGGCAAGGGCAGTCGCCGCAAGCCGCAGACGCTGGCACTACAACTCGTCGGCACGAAGATCGACGGCAGCGTCGGCGAGGAGGCGGTGTTTGCCGACCACCACGTCGCGTTGAACAAGCCGTACTACCTGGCCGTGGCGGTGAAGCTGGCCCGCGGCAAGACGCCGGGGCAGGTCACGTTCTGGCTCAAGGACCTGGCCAACGACGACGAGCCGCTGCTGGTGGCGACGGTGCCGCACACGGTCACCGGCGGACTGGTGAACGCATTGCCGCTGACGATCGGCGGCCGCACCGGGCCGAAGCACGGCACCGGCTTCGACGGCCTGCTCGACGACGTGCGCGTGACCGACGCCGCGCTGACGGCCGACCAACTGCTCTTCACCCGCGACGGGGTGACCGCGAAGACGGCCGGCTACTGGCGCTTCGAGGCCAAGCCGGGCGTGTTCAAGGACACGTCCGCTATGGGCCGCGACATCCGCCCGGCGACGGTGAAGACCGTCGTGGCGCAGGACACCCGGCAAGCAGCGTGGGCCGACCTGTGCCACGTCCTGCTGAACGCAAGCGAATTCCTGTACGTCGAGTGATCCCGCCCGAGGTTCCGATGACCGACCGACCCCGCTTCGGCCTCGACTCCCCGCTCGCCCGGCGCGACTGGCTGCGCGCCGCCGGCGTCGGCTTCGGCGGGCTGGCCCTCGACGCGCTACTCGCCGGGGAGACGCCCGCGGCCGAGGTGAAGGCGGCCGGCCCGCTCGCCGCAAAGCCGCCGGCCCACAAGGCGACGGCGAAGTCGGTGATCTTCCTGTTCATGGAGGGAGGGCCGAGCCACCTCGACACCTTCGACCCCAAGCCGGTGCTCAACAAGCTCGCCGGCAAGCCGCTGCCAGACAGCTTCGGGAGTGTGATTACGCCGATGGGCGAGTCGCGGTCGGCGCTTTTGGCTAGCCCGCGGCAGTGGAAGCGGCACGGCAAGAGTGGGCTGTGGGTGTCCGAGTGGCTGCCGCACACCGCGACCGTCGCCGACGAGTTGGCGGTGATCCGGTCGTGCGTCGCCGACGGCATCAACCACTCGGCGGGGGTGTGCCAGATGAACACCGGCTCGATCCTCGGCGGCCGGCCGTCGCTCGGCGCGTGGGCGACCTACGGCCTCGGCACGGTGAACGCCGACCTGCCGGCGTTCGTGGTGCTGCAAGACAACCAGGGGCAAGTCGTGAACGGCCCGCGCAACTGGGGCGCGGGCTTCATGCCGGCGGTCTACCAGGGGACGCGGCTGCAAGGCGGTGCCGAGCCGGTGCCGCACCTGAACACGCCCGAGGGGGTCGCGGACGCCCAGCAGCGCGGCAAGCTCGACCTGCTGACACGCTTGAACCGCGACTACGCCGGGCGGCACCCCGACCAGACCGAACTCGACGCCCGGCTGACCAGCTACGAACTCGCCTTCCGCATGCAGGCCGCCGCCCCGCCGGCCGTCGATCTGTCCCAGGAATCTGCCGCGACCAACACGGCCTACGGCCTCGACCACAAGGACACGGCGACGATGGGCCGCAACTGCCTGCTGGCCCGGCGGCTCGTCGAGCGCGGCGTGCGCTTCGTGCAGATTTACCACGGCGCGGGCAGCAAGTGGGACGCCCACGCCAAGCTCGAGAGCAACCACGCCGGGCTGTGTCGCTCGATGGACCAACCGGTCGCCGCGCTGGTGAAGGACTTGAAGCAGCGGGGCTTACTCGACAGCACACTCGTGGTGTGGGGCGGGGAGTTCGGCCGGACGCCGATGAGCGAGAAGGGGGACGGCCGGGACCACAACCCGACCGGCTTCACGATGTGGATGGCCGGCGGGGGTGTGAAGGGCGGCCAGGCGATCGGCACGACCGACGAGGTCGGCCTGCGGGCGGTCGAAGACAAGCAGCACGTCCACGACCTGCACGCGAGTATCTTGCACCTGATGGGCCTGGACCACATGGGTCTGATCTACAAGTACAAGGGCCGCCCCGAGCGCCCGACGCTCAACGAGGGCGAGCCGTGCCGGAAGCTCGTCACGGGGTGACTCAATCCCGTGAGCTCGCTCCGCAACGGGGCGGCGCAGGCCGGACACCCGCAAGGGGATGCCCCTACAGTTCGCTTGCGGCGAAGCCGAAGACTGGTCGCGGCCGACGCAGCCGTATTCTTGTATCGGCTACAGCGTCTGGTTCGGCGTCTGGAACACACACCCGATCACAACACCCACCACCCGAGGCCGATGACATACGCCTCGCGGCGACCGGTCGGGAACGGAGCGACCGCATACGGGCAATTGATGATCGCCCACCAGAAGTCACTGTCAGGCGAGTTCTCGTCCGGTTGCTGGTAGAAGAAATACTCGACGTATGCCCGATACCCTTGCTCCGCGATCGGGAAGAACAGGAAGTCTTTCACCCGAGGGTGCGGCCGCTCGGTCATACAGCCCTCGCCCGCCGCGGCTCGAATCCGATCCAGCGCCAACTCGCACAGCCACGGCTTGTGGTCGCGGAGCAGGTCCTGCAAGGTTTTCTCCGGCCCCGGCTCAAGCGCTGTCCAGTCGTCGGGCCGCAGGCAGAGCCACTCGCGGACGTCGGGGTTTCCGTCGAAGAGGGGGTGCAACTGGAACTCCATCCGCCGCGCCCTTCTGCCGCCGAGCGACACGGCTCAGGTGCGGGGCCGGCCGCAAAGCCCGCCAGC
>JANXTD010000575.1 GCA_025352585.1 Fimbriiglobus sp. | reverse complement strand
GCCTTGGCGTCGAGCATCTCCTGGTCGGTCACCTCGCGGACCACCCCGCCGCAGCGCTCCAGCGCCCGCAGCGCCTTGGGGAAGTTCACCGGCCGGTTGATCTCGATCGCGCTCGCCAGGGTGTCGGCCTTGGCCCCGGAGTCGTCGAGCATCTTCATGTAGGCGTTGACCTTCTTGTCGTCCGGTGCCCCGCCGTTCCAGCGCACGCCGTGCTTCTCGTAGAGCTGGTAAAAGGTGTCGGCCCCGGAGGCGTTGATGACGGCGATCCGCGGCGGGCGGGCGATCAGCCCCAGGTCGGCGAGTTCCATGAAGGCCTTGCCGAAGGACGACGAGTTGCCGAGGTTGCCGCCGGGCACGACGATCCAGTCCGGCACCTCCCAGCCCAGGGCTTCGAGCGCGCGGTACATGATCGTCTTCTGCCCTTCGAGGCGGAACGGGTTGACGCTGTTCACCAGGTAGATGCCGAGTTGCCGCGACACTTGCTGCACGCGCCGCAGGGCGTCGTCGAAGTCGCCGGCGATCTGGATGGTCAGCGCCGCGTGTTCGAGCGCCTGCGACAGCTTGCCGTAGGAGATTTTGCCCGAGCCGATGAAGACGACGCCGCGCATCAGGTTGGTGCCGGCGCAGTAAATCGCCAGGCTCGCGCTAGTGTTGCCGGTCGAGGCGCACGCGGCCCGCTTGGCACCCACGAGGCCGGCGTGGGTAAACGCGGCGGTCATGCCGTTGTCCTTGAAGCTGCCCGAGGGGTTCATGCCCTCGTACTGCAAGTACAGCCGGCCCGGCTTCATGCCGACGTAACTGCCGACGCTGTCGCTGAGGCGGGTCAGGGTTTGGCCCTCGCCGATCGTCATGATCTTCGAGTCGGGGGCGAACGGCAGCAGTTCGCGGAAGCGCCACACGCCCGAAAAGTTCAAGGGGTTGGTGCGGTCGGTCCACTTCGACTCGAAGTGCTTCAGACTCGACGGCACCGGCAGGCGGTTCCAGTCGTAGGCCACGTCGAGCAGACCCCCGCACTTGGGGCACGCGAAGGCGGTCGAGGTCAACTCGACGGTGGTGCCGCAGTGGGGGTGGATGCAGCGCTGGAAGGCGTGGTCAGTCATGGGCGGTTCGGCCATTGCGAGGGAGTGGAGTCACAGGTAACTTACCGAAAACCGCGGCCGCCGATCTCCCGATCGGCACCGCGCGGGGCGAAAATCGCCCGCGCCGGGGGGAATCGTCTGGCGTCGGGGTGGCGATGCGCTAGACTCAACCTAACCGGGACTGGCCGGGGATTCGCACCGCGCACGCCGAGGACACCATGAGTATCGTTCGCATTGGCCTGGCCGAGAACAAATCGTTCGCCGACGGATACGACGCGATCTTCAAGAAGAAGTCGAAGAAGCCGGCCGCCGCCCCGGTCGCCGCCAGCGCCCCCGCGAAGGTCGCCCCCAAGCCGGCCGCGAAGCCGACCGCCGCCGCGAAGCCCGCCCCCGCCAAGCCGACGAAACCCGCCGCCAAGCCGGTCGCCGCCGCGGCCAAGGTCGTCGCCAAGCCGGCTGCGAAGCCCGTCGCCAAGCCCGCCCCCGTCGCCGCCAAGAAAGTGGCGAAGAAGAAGTAGTACCGGAGTCCCACAAGATGGCACTGCACGACTGGGCCAAGCTCGACGGCTGGGAAGGCGTCCACCAGTTCTGGATGAACGAGATCGCACGCGACTTGAAGGCCAACCTTCCCCCCGGTTACCGCGCGATCGTCGGGGCCAGTCCGCTGGTGCTGATGCCGGAGAACGGCGGCAAGCCCGATGTCGCCGTCTCGCAACTGCTGCCCCGGCCGGAGTCGCCGCAGGGTGCTGCTCCGTCCCCCTTTGAACCCGACTACCAAGCCACGGTCACCTTTCTCGAACAAGACCTGACGCTGAGTGTCACGCGAAACGGCCGAGTCGTCGCGGTCATCGAGTTGATCTCGCCGCGCAACAAGGACCGCAACGAGTCGCGCGAGCAGTACGGCACTCGCTACTTGGGCTACCTGCGCGAAGGCGTCAATCTGTTCCTGGTCGATGCCCACCGCCGACCGGCGAACTTCTCGTTCTCGCAGTACATCGCCGCCGCCCTCGAACTCCCCACCCCGCTCCTGCCGACGCCGTCGGTCATCAGCTACGGCCTGCGCGGCCCCGCGGCCGCCGGCGGCCGGATGCTCGACATCTGGCAACGCCCGCTCGTCGTCGGGGAACCCCTCCCCGCGCTGCCGCTGGCGCTGCTCGGCGACGACCGCGTGTTGGTCAACCTCGACGCGACGTACACGCGGGCCGCGGCGGACAACTACCTGGAGTAGATCGCCCCTACTTCGCCGTGATGGCCACGTCGAGCGGCTTCGTCCAGTGCTTGAACTCCGGCGCGTAGTACGGGTACGCCCGGCTCGCCGGGCCGCGCGACGTGCCGGTGTACTCGGCGACCGCGTCGAAGACGACCGTGACCGACTCGCTCGCGGCCAGGCCGTGGCGGTACAAGACCACCTCGCGCGGCCGCACCTCGAAGTGGCTGACGCGCGGCTCGCCGGTCGCCGGGCGCTCGGTCAGCGCCTTCAACTGCTTCAAGTCGGGCGGCAGCCGCAACCCCGCGGGCAGGCCGACGACGGCCATGACCATGCCGACCGGCCGGGCCGAGGCGTTCGCCACGACGACGGTGACGCGCACCGTGTCGCCCTCGCTCAAGTCGGTGCGGTCGAGTGCCGTCGTGATCGTGACGGGGGCGTCGGGGGCGTTGGCCGGCGTGGCGGTGCGGGCCTGCCAGGTCAGCGTGACGGGGGTTCCCGCGCCGCCGGTCGCCTCCACGGTCACGGCGTTCGCGGCCAGTGCTGACTCGGGAATGGCGACCGTGACCGGGCCGGCGGTGGCGTTCGTGAACGCCTTGCGGCCGACCTCGACTCCGGCGACGCGGACGACGAACTGGCCCGACTCCGCCTTCGGCGGGTGCCGGCGGGCTTGCTCGGTGATCGCCTTCAGCGCCAGCACCGTCGAGTGCGTCGCGCCGAACGCGCCCGACGGGTCGCGCTGGGCGTTGAGCCACGCCAGCGCTTTCATCAGCGGCGCGGCGAACAGGTCGGGGCGGTCGGCCTGGGACCAGCCGAGGCACGCGGCGGCGGTCGCCTCGACGGCCATCGACTTGCCCGCCGCCGCCGTCAGACTCGTCGGCACGCCGCCGACTTCGCCGGTCCCGCGCTGCAACTTCAGCACCGCTTCGAGCAGCTTGACGCCGTCAGCGTCGCGCTGGCGCGAGAGCAGGGCGCTCGCGGTGAGCGACAGGAAGAACGGGTCGTCGGCCTCGGGGCTGCCCGGCTTGGTGGCCTGGGCGAACAGGGCGTCGAGTTCTTTGGCGAGGTCGCTCGGGGCGTCGCCGGACTTCGCCTCGGCCTGCGTGATCGCCCAGGTGACGTAGGCGGCCACGGTCGTCGCCGGGGCGCGGCCGAAGCTGTGCGCGGCGTCCGTCGGCGGGCGGTAGCCGCCGGTGCCGTCGCGGGCGTCGAGCAGGAACTGCCTGGTGCGGGCCAGCAACTTCGCATCGACGGGGTAGACGCGGGCCATGTCGGCGAACTGCACGAGGCCGTAGGCGGTGAGGGCCAGGTGGGGCCGGTCGGCCGCGCCGAACCACTCGAAGCCCTGCGGCGCGCCCCCGGTGCGCGGGCACTCGAAGCCGACGAGTCGGGCGTAACCGCGCTCCAGCAGCCCCTTGGCGCGGCCGCTGATGTCGGGGCTGGCCTGGCCGGTCTCGCGCAGCAGGTTCAGCACGAGCACGTTGGGGTAGTTGGCCGACGACGCCTGCTCGAAGCAGCCGTTCGGCTCGCGCAGCAGCCCGTCGAGGCCGCCCTGCACTTCGGCGAGCGCGTTCGGGTAGACGACGACACTGGCGCGGAGGGTGCCTGGGATCGTCGCCTTCGGCAGTGTCAGCGGCAGCGTCACGCTCTTGGCCAGCAGCCCGGACACTGACCCCTCGACGGGGAAGCCGTCCGGCACGACGGTCACCGCCCGCCGGCCGGTCTGGGCGAGCGTCGCGTCAAGGCTCAACTCGGCGACGCCCTCGGTGACGGTCGGCGTCAGGCCCATCATCGCCCGCACGCCGGAGTTCGCGGGCACGGCGACGGCGGTGCGCAGCCCGGTCACGGTCAAGTTCTTGGCGGCATCGACCAGGGTCGGGCTGACCTCGCGGTCGGTGGCGTTGGTCATCACGACGGGGACGCTCAGGCGGTCGGCGGAGCCGACCTCGGCGGGCAACTTCACGTCGATGGCGAACGGCGCGCGGACTTCGAGGGCGGTGACGCTCGCGCCGAGGCGGCCGTCGAGGCTGTGCCCGGCGACGAGGACTTGGTAGCCGCCGACGCCGTCGGGCAGGTCGAACTTCACGGTCGCGCGGCCGCCGGCGGGGGTCACGAGCACCGGCTGCCACAGCACGGTTTCGGCGGACAGGGCGGGAATGTCGAACTCGCCGGAGTCGGGCTTGAGGCGGGCGTTGGCGTACTCGCGCGCCACCAGCGACGGCTCGGGCGGCAGGGCGTCGCGCACCCGCCTGCGGCTCTCGGCGTCGATGTTTCCGCTGACCCGCACCCGGTCGAAGTTGAGGCGCAAGCCACTCGGGCGGTTGGCGCGGGCGATCATCTCCGGCGTGACGCCCCCCGCCGAGGTCGCGCCGGGGGCGAGCGCCCGGTCGGCCGGCGCGGCGCGGAAGCCGTCGCGCAGCGCGACCGTCGCGCGGCCGGCGACGGCGTCGTCGTTGACCCTCCGCGGCAACATTTTCGACGGCTGCCCCAGCTTGGGAACCCACTGGGGCGGGTTGCCGTCGTTTAGAATCGGGTCTTCGGGGATCGGGTAGGGCTTGACCGGCACTTGCGGGGTGACGCCGACCGGCCGCTGGGTCGCGGCCACTCGCCAGGGGCCGTAGGGGCGGTACGTCACCGCCGTGACGGCCACGGCGAACGCGCCCAGCAGCGCGAAGCCGACGGCCCCGCGGCGCAGCCAGCGCCGCTCGCCCGCGGCCCAGCGGGAGCGCGTCAGACGGACCGCCAGGACGAGCAACCCCGCCAGCCCGAACAGCAGGCTCGCGGTTAGCGGTAGCCGCAGGAGGCGGTCGTCAATGCCCTCTTGAAAACTGGCGTAATCCGTCGCGTCGTCGAGGAAGCGCGAAGACTCGCCGGCGGCGGCCGACTGACTGCGGCTGTAGTCGCCCACCAGGGACGCCATCGGGGCCTCGTCGCGCCGGTCGCGCTCGGCCTGCACCAGCGCCGCGGTCGCCGCCTCGTAGCGCGGCAGGTGCGTCTCGGCCAGGCGAATACTGGCGACGCTCGCGCCGGCGACGCTGCGGCGGTTGCCGCCCATCGCCACCAGCAGTCGGTCGCCGTCCTCGCTGGCGGCCCGCAACTGGAACGCGCCGGGGGCCTGCTCCGCGAAGCGCCGCCAGCCCTGCGTGCCCAGCACGAGGTCGAGCGCCGCGGCCGCCTTCGGGTGGTCGGTCAGCAGGAAGTCGGCCTGCTCGAGGTCGTCGGGCTTCTGCACCTCGCCGGCCAACAGGAAGTGCGTCGGCAGCAGCCGGGCGCTGCGGTCGTCGGCCATCGTCAGCACGGAGCGGTTGACGACCGCCGCCCACAGGACCGCCGGCTTCGGGGTCCCGGACTCGTCAGTCGTAGTGACCGTCAACTCGACGGCGGCCCCCGGCAGGAAGCTCGCCCTGCCGGCTTGCGTCGCGGCCGTGATTTTGAGGAGTTCGCCGGGGGTGCGGAAGACGAGCCGCTCGGCGACCGGCGTCAGCTCGGCGCGGTCGGCGTCGGCGTCCGGGGCGTCGAAGACCGTGACGCGGGTGACGCCGCCGAACTTGGCAGCGCCGAAGTCGAGGGCCACGTCGGTCGGCTTGCCCGGTTCGAGCGTCACGCGGGCGTGGGCCACCGCCCGGCCGCGGGTGTACGCCCCGACCAGCACGCTCCGCTTCGCCGGGCCGACGCCGGTCAGCGTCACGCGCAACGGCTCGCCGGGCCTGGTCACGCCGTCGGGGACACTCAGCACGACGCCGGTCGCCTTGGGTGTCGGCAGCGCGAAGCCTTGCGGCGTCGGCGGCACGATCCCGGCGGGGGCGGTGAGCGTCAGGAAGTCGGCGCGGCCGGCGGCGGGCGTGAGCGTGAAGACGCCCATGCCCTGGTTGACGCCCGGCCGCTCGGCGTCGGTCAACGTCCTCACCGGCGTGCCGTCGGACAGCGTGCCCGTCAGGTCGGCCGGTCGGCCGGCGGGGGTCGTGGCGCGGAAGTAGACGCGGTTCGGCACGCCGATGATGAGGTCGCCGCCCTCGGGGAAGAACTCGACGACGAGCCGGCGCGTCGCCAGCGGCACCGGCTTCGAGATGGTCTCGACAAAGCCGTTGGCCGTCACCTTGACGCCCACGGTCACGTCGGCGACCTCACCCGGCGGCAGCGTGAACTTCAGCGCGGCGTCGCCGGCGGCATCGGTTGCGGTCGGGGCCACGTCGAGCGGCAGCGTGACGCGCCTATCGTTGACAGTCGCCCACGCGACGACTTGCAGCGTCGCGGGTTGCGGCCGGCTCTGGTCGCGGACGGTGACCTTGGCGCGCACCGCGTCGCCGGGGCCGTAGGTTCGGCCGTCGAGTTCGAGCGTCTTCAAGAACTTGTCGGGCGTGTAGCGGTTGACGAGGAACTTGCGCACGGCCAGCGGCTTCGCCCCCTCGGGCGGCGTGAGCGTGACCAGGCCGACCTCGAAGACCTTCAGCGCGTACTCGCCGCCGGGCAGCGCCGTGGGCAACTCGAACGCACCGGTGCCGACGCCGCGCACCGGCGCGCCGTCGGGGCCGACGACGGGGGCCAGCGGCGGGCCGGCGTGGACCGGGCGGGCGAGGCCGATGACCGCGGAGCCGGGCACCTGTTGGCCGTCCGGCCCTTCGATGACGAAGCGCAAGTTCATCTCCCGTTCGAGCGGCCGGAAGCTGGCGCGGTCGAGGGTGAGCGAGCGGTAGTAGACGCGCTCGCCGGGGCGGTACAGCGGCTTGTCGGTTACGAGCATCGTCGCCGCCTGCGGCTCGCCCAATCGCACCGTCTCGGTGACCGTCGCGTTTTCGGCCCGGTTGGTGTCGGTGGCGCTCACGGTCAGCGTCGGCGTGGTGCCGGCCGGCAGCTTCGCCCACAGGCTCGCCGGCAGGGTCACGGTCGCGGTCTTCGCCTCGTGCCGCTGGGTGAACAGGGT
>JANXTD010000513.1 GCA_025352585.1 Fimbriiglobus sp. | reverse complement strand
GCAAACCCGTAGAGTCAACGCCGTTGAGGGGAGACAATGCCGTCAACGCCCACGAACGTGGACCACCGGGGTTTGCTCCCGTCGCTCGCGCGTCCGGCTAACAAGACCGGGTTAATGCGCGTCGTGGGCCAACTGCTCGTCGTACTTCGCCTTGTCGGCGAGGTGGTCGGTGCCCGCGCCGTCGGCGAGTTTGACGCGGATCAGCCAGCCGCGGCCGTAGCAGTCCTCGTTGATCGGACTCGGCTCGCCGGCCAGCGGCGCGTTCACCTCGACCACCGTGCCCGACACCGGCGCGTTCAGGTCGAACACTGCTTTGACGGACTCGATCTCGCCGAACGGCACGCCGGCCGTGACGGTCGCGCCGACCTTCGGCAGTTGCAGGTGCGTCACGTCGGTCAGTTGATCGACGGCGTACTGCGTGATGCCGACGGTCACGACATCCCCGTCGCCCTGCGCGGCCCACTCGTGCGAGGTCGCGTACTTCAAGTCGTTCAGGTTCACGGTCGCGTTCATGACGGCGTCTCCGGGGGTTTCGGGCGGCGGTAAAACGGTAGGCTCACGACGCGGGCCGGAGTCGGCGTGCCCCGGATATCGACCGTCAGGGGCGTGCCGGGCGACGAAAACGCCAGCGGCACCGTCGCCATCGCGATCGACTTGCCGACGAACGGCCCGTAACTGCCGCTCGTGACGGTGCCGACGACCTCGCCGCCGTCCGTGACCGCGCAGCCTTCGCGCGCCGCCCGCTTGCCGTCGAGTTCCAGGCCGACGCGCGTGCGGGTCAAGGCCATCGCCTTCAGGGCGTCGCGGCCGACGAAGTCGCCCTTGTCGAGCTTGACCGCCCAGCCGAGGCCGGCGCTGAGCGGGTCGATGCCCTCGGTCAACTCGTGGCCGTAGAGCGGCATCGCGGCTTCGAGGCGCAGCGTGTCGCGCGACCCCAGGCCGCACGGCTTGGCCCCGCGTGCGACTAACTCCTCAGCGAGCGACACCGCCAACTCGTTGGGCACGATGACTTCGAGGCCGTCCTCGCCGGTGTACCCCGTCCGGCTCACGACGCAGCCGTTGCGGCAGTAGAACGTCGGCTTGGCGTAGTAATTCTTGAGGGTGCCGGCGTCGAAGTCGAACATCCCGGCGGTCAGCGCCACCGCGGCCGGGCCTTGCACCGCGAGCATCGCCGTGGCGTCGGTCTCGTCGCCGAGGTCCACGCCGAACGGTGCCGCTTGCGCCGTCAGCCAGGCGACGATTTTGCCGCGGTTCGAGGCGTTCACGACCATCGAGTAGCCGTAGGGCCAGCGGTAGACCAGCACGTCGTCGAGGACGAAGCCGGCGTCGTTGAGCAGCAGCCCGTAGCGGACCTGGTCGAGCGTCATCCCGGCGACGGAGTTGGTGAAGACGCGGTCCAGGAACGCCGTGGCGTTGGGGCCGCCGAAGCTCAGGCGGGCCATGTGGCTGATGTCGAACAACCCGGCGTGCGTGCGGACCGCCTGGTGCTCCTCGACCACGCCGCCGTACTGCACCGGCATGGCGTAGCCGGCGAAGGGGACCATGCGGGCGCGGCGGGCGACGTGCCAGTCGTGGAGGGCGGTGCGGGCGTCGGGCACGGGGCGGTCCCCTCGCGGGTGTTGAGGGGCGGTCGGGTCGAAAAGCCCGCACGGGCCTCGGGCGATTTCTATACTCATCGTAGCCGCGGGGCCGCGAACGTGCAACCCGCCCCCCCGCCGTCCAGGCAACACGGAGTGCCCGCCTCGTGGAGTCGATCGCCGTGAAGGCCAACCTGGCCGCCCGCATCCGCGACGCCCTGACCGCCCGCGTCCTCGGCGGCCAGCTCACGCCCGGCGAGCGGCTCGTCGAGTTGGTCATCGCGCGCGAGTTCGGCACGAGCCAGGCCCCCGTCCGCGAGGCGCTGCGGATGCTCGAGGCGGTCGGCCTCGTCGAGTCGGTGCCGCACAAGGGCACGCGGGTGCGGGCCATCGGCGAGCGGGAACTGTTCGAGAGTTACGTCACCCGCGCGATCCTCGAAGAGGGGGCGGCCCGCTACGCCGCGGCCCACGCCTTCGCCCGCTCCCCGGCCGCCGTCGCCGAGTTGCGCGGCACCGTCGAGGCCCAACTCGCGTCGGCCCGCGAAGGCGACATGCCGGCCGTCGCCCGCCACAACGCCGCCTTCCACCGCCGCATCGTCGTCGCCTCCGGCAACCGCACCCTCGCGGACGCCTGGGAGTCGTTCGGCATCGAGTCGCGCGGCACGGTGACCCTGACGCGCAAGGCCTACGACGTGGTCGAGGCGACCCGCCAGCACGAGCCGATCATCGACGCGCTCGCCGCCGGCGACGGCGAGACCGCGGGGCGGCTGGTCCGCGAGCACGGCCTGTACTTCGCCCGGCTGCACGACACCGGCCCCGAGTCGTGGGCCGCCCAGACGCTGGGCGAGTGACGCGTCACTTCTTCGCCGCCTTCGTGAAGACGACGATGTGCTGCCACGGCAGGCCGGCGATCGTTTTGGTGTGCTCCAACTCCGGGAACTCGGCCATCTCGAGGATCACCTGGCGCTCGCTCATCTTGTGGACCAGCTTGATCGGCACCGCCGCGTCCTCCAGCCGGAACTCGACGAAGGCGATGCGGCCGCCGGGCTTCAGCGCCGCGACCATCTTCGCGGCGACCTCGTGCGGGAACGCCAACTCGTGGTACACGTCCACGAGGATGATCAGGTCCACTTCGCCGGTCGGCAACTTGGGGTCGGTCTCGTAACACTTGACCGCGACGACGTTCTCGACCTTCTCCTTCTTGGCCCGCGCCTCGATCAGCGCCACCATCTCCGGCTGCACATCGACGGCGAGGACCTTGCCCTTGGGGCCGACGAGCGGGGCCATGCGGAAGGCGTGGAAGCCGGTGCCGGCCCCCACGTCGGCGACGGTCATCCCCGGCTTGAGGTCGAGCGCCTTGAGCAGCTTGGCCGGCTCCTCCTCCTTCTCGCGCTCGGAGCGGTCGAGCCAGCCGGCCGCCTGGAAGCCCATGACGTGGGCGATCTCGCGCCCCTTGTAGAACTTCCCGATGCCGTCGGGGTCGTGGATTCGCTTGGTTTCGTAGCGCGCCGGCTCCTCGGCGAACAGGAGCGGTGAGAGCGTGAAAAGTGCGGCGAGGGCGAGGAGGCGCATGGGATATTCCAGATCGGAATTTTTGCCGCAGAGACGCGGAGACGCGGAGAATACCGAATACCAGTGTTGCTTCGCACGGTGGAGGGCGTTTGGAGTACCGGGAGGTCTTAAACTCGGATTTGGTTTTCTCCGCGACTCTGCGTCTCTGCGGCAAAATTGTTTTGTCAAGTGCCATCACCAGACGTTCAGTTCGCGTTGCAACGTCACGCCAGAGGTCGCCTTGACGCGGGCTTGCACGGCGTCGAGCAACGCCAGCACGTCGGCGGCGGTCGTGCCGGGGTGCGCGATGGCGTAGTTGCCGTTGCGGTCACTCACCTCGGCGTTGCCGGCCTTCGTCTTCGCCAGGCCCGCGCGCTCGATCAGGGCCGCGGCGGTCGCCCCGGCGGGGTTGCGGAACATGCGCACCGACGCCTGGAAGCTCAGCGGCTCCGCGCCCTTGCGCAACACCCACGTCCGCCGCATCCGCTTGAGCACCGCCGGGGCGGCGTCGCGCTCCAACTCGAACTCGACCCACAGGATGACCGGCTCGTCGAGGTCGCTGGTGTGGTCGCCGAAGGTCAACTCGTCGCGGGTGCGGACCTGCTCGGTGCCGTCGAGGCCCAGGACCGCGACGCGACGCACGCTCGCGCCGATCTCGCCGGCGCGGTCGCCGACGTTGCACCGGACGCTGCCGCCGACGCTGCCGCGGATGCCCACTAAGGTCTCGAGGCCGCTCAGCCCGGCCCGCACCGACGCGGCGATCAGGTCGAAGAGCGCGGCACCGCCGGCGGCGCGGACGGTGCGGCCGTCCACGGAGATCGTCTCGAAGGCGGGGCCGCTGAGGCGCACCACGGCCCCCGGCACCGGCTCGTCACGCACGAGGAGGTTGTAGCCGCCGCCGAGCATCCGCAGCGGGACGGCGTGCTCCGCGCAGAAGCGCAGGACGCGGCGCAGTTCGTCGGCGGTGCGCGGCTGGACGAGGAACTCGGCCGGGCCGCCGATGCGCAGGTGCGTGAACGGCGCGAGCGGCTGGTCGCGCCGGGCGATCTCGGGGAAGGCGTCGGCCAGGGTCATCGGAATCACCCGAACAGAGAAGGCGAGCCGTCGGCGTGAGCATGGGGTTTCCCGGACCCGCGAAGGTCGAGAAACCCCCGGCTCACGCCGAC
>JANXTD010000502.1 GCA_025352585.1 Fimbriiglobus sp. | reverse complement strand
CCCGACCTCGATGACGCGCCCCTTCGACAGGTGGACGGCGCGGTCGCACAGCCGCGGCACGAGCTGCATGTTGTGCGTCACGAACAGGATCGTGTGGCCGGCGCGGGCGAGTTCGGTCATGCGGTCGATGCACTTCCGCTGGAAGGTCGCGTCGCCGACCGCGAGCACCTCGTCGAGGATCAGGATGTCGGGTTCGAGGTGCGCCGCGATCGAGAAGGCGAGCCGGACGTACATGCCGCTGCTGTAACGCTTCACGGGCGTGTCGAGGAACTTGCCGATCTCGGAGAACTCGACGATCTGGTCGAACTTCTTGGTGATCTCGCGCCGGGTCATGCCGAGGATCGAGCCGTTGAGGTAGACGTTCTCGCGGCCGGTGAGTTCGGGGTGGAAGCCGGTGCCGACTTCGAGCAGCGACCCCAGCCGCCCGCGCACCTCGATGCGGCCGCTCGTCGGCGTGGTGATGCGGCTGAGGAGCTTCAAGAGCGTCGATTTGCCCGCGCCGTTGCGGCCGACGAGGCCGACGACTTCGCCGGGCTGCACGTCGAACGACACGTCCTGGACGGCCCAATAGGCGTCCTGGTCGGAGGTCGGCCCGGCGGCGGCGAGCGACTTGACCTTGTTCCAGGTCGAGCGCGCCGCGCCCTTCACGGCGTCGCTGAGCCGCCAGTTGGCCCCCGACTGCGCCCCGATCTGGTAGCGCTTGCTGAGGTTCTGCACACGAATCGCGGGTTTAGTCGGCATGGTCAGCGCGGTCCCGGTACAAGGTCAAAATGTTAGCCGCAGAGACGCAGAGGGCGCAAAGAATACCGAAAGCCAATTTTACATTTTAAACCAAGTCTTGGATTTCGGTCTTCTCCGCGCCCTCTGCGTCTCTGCGGCAAAATTGTTTTGTGGCGGCCACGCCTCGTCACATCGAGATGCGGCGGTGTAGGTCGTCGACGACCCAGTGGAACGCCGCCAGGTGCAGCGTCTCGACCACGCCCATGTCGTCGAGAGGCACGTGCAGCCCCTGCTGGGCGAGCGTGCGCAACTGGCCGCCGGTGAAGCCGGTGACGCCGAACGTCGCCAGCTTGCTGCGGTTGGCCCACTCGACGGCGCTCAGGATGTTCTTCGAGTTGCCCGAGCCGCTGATCGCAATCAGCAAGTCGCCCGGCGACGCGAGGTTCTTCAACTGCTCGACGAAGACGCGGTCGAAGCCCTCGTCGTTGCCCCACGCCAAGAGGTACGGCGTGTTGTCGGTCAGGCTCAGCACCCGGAAGCGCCTCTTGGCGTCGTTGGTCAGATCCTCGGGCAACTTCAACGTGCCCTTACCGATGTCCTCACAGAAGTGCGAGGCGTTGGAGCCGCTGCCGCCGTTGCCGATGACGAAGATCATGTTGCCGGCGAGGTACTTCGTGTGCATCACGTCCGCGAGCGCGTGCAACTCCGCCGGGTCGAGCCGCAACAGTTCCGCCGCGTTGCGTTGCAGGTACTCCGCCGCGCCCATCCGTGTGCCGATCATCTCTAACCCCCCCGTGTTCCCGCCGCACTCGCGGCAGAACCGGGTACGGGGTATCGGGTGTGGGGTATGGCAGAGCGGACCCGAACCGTCGGCCTGCTGACCATACCCCATACCCCACACCCGATACCCGACTAGATCGTGTCCGCCATCGTGTTCTCCACGCGGCGAAAGTATATCAGCCCGACCGCGAGGATCAGCGCACTCACCGCCGCCGACGCCGCCAGCGCCGGCCACTGCACCGGCTCGCCCAGCAGGCAGGCGCGGAAGTTCAGCACGATGCCGTAGAGCGGGTTCAGCGGCAGCCACTGCTGCATCGTCGGGCCGATGCCGCTGAGCGGGCGATAGATGCACGGCGTGCAAAACATCCAGAGTTGCATGCCGAAGGTCAGCAGGTAGCGGAAGTCCCGCTGCACCGCGATCAGCCCGGAAAGCATCGCCCCGAAGCCCAACGCCGTGACGCCGATCAACGCCATCAGCGGCGGGACCAGCAGCAGCCGCCAGGTCGGCGCGGGGCCTTCGACGACGAGCCAGGCGGCGAGCACGAGCATCGCCACGAGGAAGTCGAAGGTCGCCGCCCCGACGTTCGACGCCGGCAACAGGATGCGCGGGAAGTACGTTCGGGTGACCAGCCGCTCGTTGCCGATGAGGCTGTTGGCGGCGTTGGTCGTCGCGTTGGCGAAGTAGAGCCACGGCAACACGCCGCACAGCACGAACAGCGTGTAGTTCTCGACGCCCTCGCCCATCGACCGCAGGAACACCGCGAACACCAGCACGGTGGCGAGGGGTTGCAGTAGCGACCAGCCGACGCCCAGGATCGTCTGCTTGTAGCGGATCTTGATGTCGCGCAGGGTCAGGAAGTACATCAGCTCGCGGAAGCGCCAGATCTCGCGCACGTCCTCGGCGTTCCAGTTGTGCCGGGCCTCGACGACGGTCAGCTTCAACTCGGGCGGGCCGGGGACGGCCTCCGGCGGGTCGGAGCGGGCCGGCCGGCCGGGCGGGGGCGTGTCGCAGTCGCGCGGCGGGGCGAGGTCGTCGGCAGTCGTCGAATCGTTCAAGCGCACAGCCTCACATCCTCGCCAGGCAGCCTCGGGACGGGATAATGTAGGGCAGGTTTACCAGCCCGGCGGGAAATGTCGCGCGGGAAATCGGTCGCAACGCGGGCCAACCGTCGCTACGATGTGTCTCAATCCTCTCGCGCCCCCCGAATTCCGGAGTCCGCTCATGCTTCACCGCCCGTTCCTCGCCCTCGCGTTGCTGGCCGCCGCCGCGCTGGCGGCCCCCGCCCAGAATCCCCCGGCGACGCCCACGAAAGTCCCCGAGGGCCGGTTCGCGCTCTCCTACGGCCAGGCCAGCGGCCCCATGCAGCGCCTGGCCGTCGTCGAGATCGCCGTCGAGGACGGCAAGCCGGTCGTCAAGCTCGTCAGTGCGACGCCGAACATCGGCGACTTGGAACTGAACTTCGGCCCGCCGACGGTCGCGGACGGCGTCGTGAAATTCGCGGTCAACCTCGGGACGAACAAGCTCGCCTTCGAGGGCAAGCCCGACCCCAAAGACTCGAAGCGGTTCCTCGGCACGTTCGGCGACCCCGACCGACTCTCGCGCGGCCAGTTGGAGCCGACGACTCTGGAGAAGTTGACGCCGAAGGACTCGCTCGTCTCCGCCCCGCCGTCCGCGGCGGCAAAGGCCATCAACGACCTGCGCGGCGCGGAAGGCAAACTGCGCCTCCAGGCGCGGCAGGAGAAGGACGCGGACGAGAAGAAGAAACTGCTCGCCGAGGCCGACGAGTTGGCCAAGACCAACGCCGGCGAAATCCTCAAGTTGCAGCGGCAACTCGCGGCGTCGGGCGAGCCGGTCGCCAGCGTCCAGGCCGCGCAGCAACTGCTCAGTGGGGCCGCGAAGTCGATGGCGACCGACGCCGACGTGGCCGCGTGGGCCGCCGTGTTGCTCGCCGACGCCACGCCCTACGGCCCCAAGATCGTCGCCCAGGCGCGGTCCGGGTTCGTCGCCACGCTCGTCAACCAGGAGAAGTACGGCAAGCTCGCGCTGCCGTACGCCCTCGAAGCGTCCGCCGACAAGACGCTGACCGCGAAGGCCCGGTTCGCCGCGCTCAAGCTCGTGCAGCGTGCGCAGGTGCAGGCCGGACTGCCCGACGACGCGGACGCCACGGCCAAGCAACTCGCCGTGCTCGACGCCGAACTCGACGCGGAGTACCTCAAGGCGGTGCCGCCGTTCAAGCCGACGAAGTACGCCGGCCGCGCCGACAAGGCGGCCAACCGGGTCGCGGTGGTCGAGCTGTTCACCGGGGCGCAGTGCCCGCCGTGCGTCGCCGCCGACGTGGGGTTCGACGCGCTCATCACGAGCTACAAGCCGGCCGACGCGATCTTCTTGCAGTACCACGAGCACATCCCCGGCCCCGACCCGCTGACCAACGCCGACAGTGTCGCCCGGATGGCGTACTACTCGAAGCGTAACGCCGACGACTTCGGCGGCACCCCCTCGGCGGCCTTCAACGGCACGCCGGCGGCCGGCGGCGGCGGCGGCATGGCCAACAGCGAGAAGAAGGTCACCGAGTTCGCCGCGGTCCTCGCCAAGACCCTCGAAGAGACGACCGCGGTGAGCGTGCGCGGCGGCGTGAAGCACTCCGGCGACGACCTGTCCGTCACCGTCGAGTTGACGGGCACGAAGGACCTCGGCGACAAGGCCGTCCTGCGGCTGGTGCTGGTCGAGGACAGCGTGAAGTACGTCGGCGGCAACGGCCTGCGCTTCCACCACCAGATCGTACGAGCCTTGCCCGGCGGGGTTGAGGGCTACGAATTGAAGGAGAAGTCGGCGAGCAAAACCACCGAGGTCGATCTGGCCAAAATTCGCAAGAATTTGACGGAATACCTCACCGATTACGCCAAGGAAAACACCTTCGCTAATTCCGACCGACCGCTGGC
>JANXTD010000428.1 GCA_025352585.1 Fimbriiglobus sp. | reverse complement strand
GAAGGCCCGCTACCGCGAACTCATCAAGCGCCGCGTCGAGGGCTGGCCGACAGCCTACCTCACCGGCCGCCGCGACTTCTACATGCTCGCCTTTGAAGTCACCCCGGCGGTGCTGATCCCCCGGCCCGACACGGAAACCCTGGTCGTCGCCGCGCTCGACGTGCTGAAGGGCGTGGCGTCGCCGCGAATTCTCGACCTCGGCACCGGCTCCGGGTGCCTGGCCGTGAGCCTGGCGTACACGCTCAAGACGGCGAGCGTCACGGCCGTCGATATCTCGCCCGAGGCCCTGGCGGTGGCGCGCCGCAACGCCGCGACGCATGGCGTCGCCGAACGCATCGTCTTCCTGGAGGGCGACCTGTTCGCCCCGCTGCCGCCGGCGGCGAGCTTCGACGCGATCGTCAGCAACCCGCCGTACATCGCCCCGAGCGAGTTCCCCGGCCTGGCCGTCGAGGTGCGCGACCACGAGCCGCGCGTCGCCTTGGACGGCGGCCCCGACGGCCTGGCGTTCTACCGCCGCCTCGCCGCCGACGCCGCACGGTTCTTAAGCCCCCGCGGCAGCCTGCTGGTCGAGATCGGCTCGACGCAAGCCGACGCCGTGACCGGCCTGCTGAGCGCTGCCGGCTTGACGAACGTGACCGTGACCCGCGACGGCGCGGCTCACCCCCGCGTCGTCAGCGCGAGGCGGGCCTGAGCATGGCGAAACGCGGCGACGGCGGCCCCAAGACGAAGCCGTGCTTCAAGTGCGCGGCACCGACCGAAGTGGCGTACCGGGTGCGTTACGACGCGACGAAGGCGTGGGCGTTCGTCTGCCCGGCGTGCCTGATGGGCGTGAAGGTCGGCAACCCCCACTACGCCTACGGCGGCACCTGGAAGGGCAGCCGGCACTGAGGCGGGCCAAACGGACAAGACCCCGGCGATTGCCTTCGGCCGCTCGACCCTCGCCGGCACGTCGGGCTAACGACAGCCTGCCATTTGACAACATCCCATCGATTCTGTTACAGTCTTCTCCGCAGGGTTGGCTGGCCCGCCACGTCTCGGCGGGCAGACTCCTGACGAGGAGGCTTGGCATGACGCGATCGATCCCCCGCTCCCGGTCCGTGGCCACCGTCGTGGCGCTCGTCGCTACGCTCGCCGTCACGGCCCCCCGAGCCCGCGCCGGCGACCAGGAGTGCTCCGCGGTGATGGCGTGGGGCCAGTTGCAGATGTTCGAGCGCGGGCCCAACGGCAAGCTGATGCACCGCGCCTTCGACGCCGACAAAAAGGCGTGGGGCGAGTGGGTGCCGCTCGGCGACCGCGAGATCGCCTCCACGCCGGCAGCCCTGATGACCGACGGCGGCACCCGCCTCGCCGTCTTCTTCCGGGGCACCGACGGCAAACTCCAGCACGTCTTCCGCGACAAGGAGACCGCCTGGAGCGGCGTCATCGGCCTCGGTGACCGCGAGTTGCGCTCCGGGCCGACCGCCGTCATCGCCGACGAGGTGCTCACCGTCTTCGCCCGCGGCGTCGCCGGCAAGCTGATGAAAATCTTCTACGACAAGGACGCCGGCAGTTGGACCAACTGGAGCGACGCCGAGTAGTCGTGCGGGTTTGGGCGCGACACCCCATCAATGCTTGCGTGTTGCCTCTCCGGCCCGTACTCTGAACGCCGTGAATGTTGTCACGGCTTACGGGGGTGCCGGCGAATGAGTAACGAGTCGCTGACCCGCTCCGGCGAGAGCCACGACCTCGGCCCCGCCGACGCGCCGGCCGACGCCCGGCCGCAGGCGTCGCCGCCGGGGTACGAACTACTCGGCGTGGTCGGCGAGGGCGGCATGGGCGTCGTCTACCGCGCCCGCGACATCGAACTCAACCGCGAGGTCGCCGTCAAGCTGCTCCACGCGCGCTACCGGCCGGGGTCGGTCACGGCGGCGCGCTTCCTCGAAGAGGCCCAGATCACCAGCCAGTTGCAGCACCCCGGCATCCCGGCCGTCTACCGCGTCGGCACGCTGCCCGGCGGCCAGCCGTACATGGCGATGAAGCTGATCCGCGGCGACACCCTGCACGCGCTCTTGAGGGCGGGGGCCGCGATGGACCCGCTCGCGGTCTTCGAGGCGGTCGCCCAGGCGGTCGGCTACGCGCACGCCCACGGCGTCGTCCACCGCGACTTGAAGCCGCAGAACGTCATGGTCGGGGCGTTCGCCGAGGTGCAGGTCATGGACTGGGGCCTCGCCAAGGTGCTCGGGAGCAAGCTGCCCGACTACGCCGACGGCGACCCGGAGGTGACCGCCGGCGTCACCACGTCGCGCGACAGCGAGACGCCCGTCACCCAGCACGGCTGCGTCTTGGGCACGCCCGCGTACATGCCGCCGGAGCAGGCGGCCGGGGAACTCGAGAAGATCGACGCCCGCTCGGACGTGTTCGGCCTGGGGGCGATCCTCTGCGTGCTGCTGACCGGCGAGCCGCCGTTCGCCGGGCGCAACGCGGTGTCGGTGCGGCTCAACGCCGTGCGCGGCAAGACCGACGAGGCGTTCGCCCGGCTCGACGCCTGCGCGGCCGACCCCGGCGTCGTGGCCCTGTGCCGGCGCTGCCTCGCCTTCGAGCCGGCCGACCGCCCGGCCAGCGCCGACGAAGTCGCGTCCGCGGTGGCCGAGTTGCGCCGCGCGGCCAGCGACCGGGCGAAGTTGGCCGAGCGCGGGCAGTTGGCGGCCGAGTTGCACGCGGCCGAGTCCGGGGCCCGCTGGCGCTCGACGGTGCGGGCCGCGGCCGCGGTGGCGGCGGTGCTGCTGCTGGGCCTCGCCGGCACGACGCTGGGGATGGTCCGGGCCGTCGCCGCCCGCGCGGACGCCGTGGCCGCGGAGGCGCGCACGGAGGAGAAGCGCGTCGAGGCGGAGGCGGCGCAGGCGCGGGCCGAGGCGAAGGGGGCCGAGGCGCACGCGATCCTGAAGTTCATCCGCGACCGGGTGTTCGCCGCCGCCCGGCCCAAGGGCCAGGAGGGCGGGCTGGGCCACAACATCACCCTGCGCGACGCGATCGCCGCGAGCCTCGGCTTCCTGGAGGCCGACTTCACCGCCCTGCCGCTGCTCGAGGCCGACCTGCGGGTCATCCTGGGCCGGACCTTCTGGTACCTCGGCGACCTGCCCGCGGCGACGCGCCAGGCCGAGATCGCCCTGGCCATCCACGAGCGCCACCACCCCGCGGACCACCCGGACCGGCTGGCGAGCCTGGGCGACCTGGCGACCTGCTACGCCGACACGGGCCGACACGAGGAGGCGCTGAAGCTGCGCAAGCAGGTCTACGACGCCTGCCGGCGGACCCAGCACCCCGACTTTTTGGTGAGTGCGAACAACCTGGCGATCAGCTACGCGGCCCTCGACCGCCACGAGGAGGCCCTGGCACTGCGCGAGGAGACGTTAGCAGGCTACCGGCGCAGGCAGCCGCCGAACCCGGACGACGCCCTCCTGGTGGGGAGTATGCACAGCCTGGCGGTCAGCTACAACGAGGCCGGCCGCCACGCCGACGCCCTCGCGCTTCAAGCGGAAGTCCTCGCCGCCCGCCGGCGGGTGTTGCCCCCGGACCACCCGGACACGCTGCTGAGTCTGAACAACCTGGCGGTGTCGCACGCCGAACTCGGCCGCCACGCCGAGGCCCTCACGTTGCAACTGGAGGCCCTCGCCGGCCGGCGGCGCGCCCTCGGGCCGGACCACGCCGACACGCTGCAAAGTGCCTGGGGCGTCGCGATGTCGTACGACAAGTGCGGCCGCGGGGCGGAGGCGGTCGCGGTGACCGACGAGTGCGTCGCGCGGTTCGCGAGCAACCCGGCCCACGTCACGCCGCTGCGCGGGCTGGTGACGCTGCGGCTGCGGCACTTCGAGAAGGCCGGCGACGCGGCCGGCTGCCGCGCCTCGGCGGCGCTCTGGGAGTCGCTCGGCTCGCCCGACGCCAGCGTCCACTACGACGCCTGCTGCTGGCGGGCCGTCGCCGCGACGCTGTACGCCAAGGCCGGCGACGCGGCCGAGGCGTCGGCCGACGCCGACCGGGCGATGGCGTCGCTGAAGCGGGCCGTCGCCGCCGGGTACAAGGACCGCACGCACGTCCTCGACGACACCGACCTCGACCTGCTGCGCCGCCGGCCCGACTTCAGGGCGATCTTCGCGTCGCTGCCGAACTCCGCCGAGGACGCCCCGCCGCCCCGCCCGGCGCGGTAGCCGCGCACTCCCCCCGGCGAGCCGTCCGCGTCTGCGGCGGGGGTTCCGCGGCGGGGATCGAGAAGTCCCTGGGCGAGATCGCGAAGTCATCCGGGAGTCGCACGATGGCAGTCCCTCGAACGCGGCGTCGGCTCGCCATCGCCGCCGGCTTGATCGCCGTAGTGGCGGTGACCCTCGCCGGCGCATGGGCGTACGACCACTTCGCGCTCAACGCGGCGGAGCGGAATCTGGTCGGGACGTGGGCACAGACCCGCGACGGCGGTGCCGACCTGGCCGGCGTCCTGGTCGAGTTCGTCGTCCGCGACAACCGTACCGTATTGCTCGTCAACCGCGACGCGAAGACGCGTGCCGTGGCATTGACCTTTGAACAGTACGACTGGTGGGGAATTTCCGACGGCGTCCTGAGACTCCGGCAGAGGCAAGAATCGAACCCCGCCCGCCGCTGGTACGCCTGGTGGGACCGGCCCCGCCGCGTCGATTCCTACGACGAACTGCGAGTCGCCCCCGACGGCCCGGATCGCATCCGCTACACGCTCCTCCGCGCCGACCAACTGAACATATTGCCCGACCCACTGCCGACGGGGACGTGGACCCGCGTCGCGGCGGAGTGACGCTTGGCGAGCGGGGGACGATAGTCCCCCGAGTCCCCCCCAGCGTGCGGCGTCATCGGTGCGGGAGACTCGGGGGACTATCGCCCCCCGCTCGCCGTTTGCGCCACCGCCGCCGTGAACTCCGCCGTCGTCGCGCTGCCGCCGAGGTCGCGCGTCCGCACGCCGGCGGTCAACGCCGCCTCGACGGCCGCCACGATGCGACTCGCCGCGGCGGTCTCGCCGAAGTCCTTGAGCATCTCGACGGCCGGGAGGATCAGCGGCAGCGGGTTGGCGGTGCCCGGCGGGACCGCCTCGTGGGTCGCGCCGTAGACCGCCTCGTACACCTTCACGCCGTCGCCGACGTTGACCGCCGAGGTCGCGCTGATGCCGCCGACGAGGCCCGCGCCTAGGTCGCTGAGCAAGTCGCCGTAGAGGTTGCCGGCGGCCAACACCTCGAACTGGCGCGGCTTTGACACGAGTTGCATGCAGGTGTTATCGACGATCATTTCCTTGGCCGCGATCTCCGGGAAGTCGGCGGCGACACGGCGGAAGCAGTCGAGGTACAGGCCGTCGGCGAGTTTGAGGATGTTCGCCTTGTGGATGCAGTGGATCGACTTCTTGCCGAGCCGCTGGGCCAGGGCAAACGTGTAGCGGAAGAAGCGCAGGCTGGCCGCCTCGGTGACGATCTTGAAGCTCTGCACGACCCCCGGCACGATCTCGTGCTCCGACGCGGCGTACAAGTCTTCCGTGATCTCGCGGACGAGGTGGAAGTTCACACCCGTGAAGCGGCTCGGCAGGCCGGCCAGGTTGCGCACCGGCCGCACGCTGGCGAACAGGCCCAGTCGGCGGCGGAACTCGACGTTGTAGTTGTTCGGCACCGCCGGCCCATGTGCCGTCGGCATCCCCGCGCCTTTGGGCTGGAGCAGCTTCGTCTTCAAGGCGACGCCGCACGCCTTGACCGCGTCGAGGGTCGCCTGCGGGATCGCCTCGGCCGCGTCGGCGTCGAGCGCGGCTCGGCCGGCGGCGTGAACCTCGAACTGAATCTCGACGCCGGCCGCGGTCAGGATCGCCCGTAGCGCCGCCTCCTGGTCGAGTCCGACGCCGCCGCCCTGGATGAGAATGACCTTGCGCATCACGCGGCCCCCCCGCTCAGCCGGCGGATGATCGCGTCGGTCAGCGTGTCGGTCGTGCCGCTGCCGCCGAGGTCGCGCGTCAAGCCGTCGGCCGCTTGTAGTGTCGAGATGACCGCGGCTTCGATGCGGGCCGCGGCGGCGCGCTCGCCGATGTGGTCGAGCATCATCGCCGCACTGCGGATCACCGCGATGGGGTTGGCGAAGCCCTTGCCGGCGATGTCCGGGGCGCTGCCGTGGACCGCCTCGAACACGGCGTAGCGGGTGCCGAGGTTCGCCCCCGGCACCACGCCCAGGCCGCCGACGAGGCCGGCGCACAGGTCCGAAATCACGTCGCCGAAGAGGTTCTCCATGACCAGCACGTCGAACTTCGTCGGGTCCATCACGAGTTCGAGGCAGACGTTGTCGATCGGCTTCTCCTCGAAGCGCAGGAAGGGGTACTCGTCGGCCACCTCGCGGGCGCATTCGAGGAACAGGCCGTCGGAGAGGCGCATCACGTCGGCCTTGTGGCAGAACGTGACGAGGTGCCG
>JANXTD010000423.1 GCA_025352585.1 Fimbriiglobus sp. | reverse complement strand
TGAATCTCGTTGCGGGTCCGTTCGAGCCGCTTGGCCTGTAACTGTGCGACGTTCGGCAGCGTTTCGACGTTGATGCGGCTCTTGACGATCCGCTCGATGTTCCGCAACTGGAACTGCTCGCGCGGCTCGACCATCGTGATGGCGACGCCCTCTCGCCCGGCCCGGCCGACGCGGCCGATGCGGTGGACGTAAGTCTCCGGCGACTCCGGGACGCTGAAGTTGATGACGTGCGACAGGTGGTGGATGTCGAGGCCGCGGGCCGCCACGTCGGTGGCGATCAGCAGGTTCACCGCGCCGTTGCGGAACTTCCTCATGACGCGGTCGCGCTGCTCTTGCGACAAGCCGCCGTGCAGCGACTCGGGCTTGTAGCCGCGCTCGTTGAGAGTGTCCGACAGGCCGTCGGCGTCCATGCGGGTGCGGCAGAACACCAGCGCCGCCGAGGGGTTCTCGAAGTCGATCAGCCGCGCAATAGCCGCGATCTTGTGGTCGCGGTGGACGAAGTACGCCGTCTGGCGGACCTGCGGGGCCTCGCCGGGGGCCGTCTGGACCTTGGCGAGTTCGACGCGGGTCGGCTTCTTCTGGTGCTTCTCGGCCATCGCGGCGATGCGCGGCGGCATCGTCGCCGAGAAGAGCATTGTTTGGCGCTCCTTCGGCGTGGCCGAGAGGATGGCGTCGAGGTCGTCGGCGAAGCCCATGTCGAGCATCTCGTCGGCCTCGTCGAGCACGACGTGGGCGACGCTGTCGAGGGCCATCGTGCCTTTGCGGATGTGGTCGAGCGCTCGGCCCGGCGTGGCGACCACGACATCGGTGCCGTTGCGGATGGCCCGCGCCTGGTCGCCGAAGCCGGCCCCGCCGTAAACGGCGGTGACACTCACGCCCATCGTCTTGCCGTACTTCGACACAGCCGACGCGACCTGAATCGCGAGTTCGCGGGTCGGGACGAGGATCAGCGCCGACGGCGACTTGCGCGGCTTCGACTTGGCGGCGATCTTGTCGATCACGGGCAGGGCGAACGCGGCGGTCTTGCCGGTGCCGGTCGCGGCCAGGCCGACGAGGTCCTTGCCAGTCAGGATCAGCGGAATCGCTTCGCGCTGGATCGGCGTCGGGGTCGTGTAGCCGAGTTGCGTGATGGCGTCGAGAAGCTTCTCGGACATGCCGAGGTCGGCGAACCCGCTCTTCGCCACGACCGGCGCGACGACGACAACAGGGGCCGGGGCGACGACCGCCGGGGCCGGTTGGGGGGCGGCTGCGGCAGCCGCGGCGGCGTTGGCAATCGCCAGGGCCTTCGCGGCTGCTTTCGCCGCCGACTTGCTGATCGGCTTGACGGCCGGTTCGACCGCGGCGTCAACGGCAGCGTTTTGGGCGACCGGCGCGACAACCAGTTCAGCGGGGGCTTCGGCAAGGGCAACGGGTTGGGCGACAGGCTCGGCGGGGACAGTTTCGACAGGAACTTCGACTTCGACGGGGGCATTCAAAGAGGCAGAGTCACTCATAGAGACGAACGCTTTCGGGCCGAGTGTGACTCGGCCGCAAATGGGCACCAGGTCGGTGTGACCTGGTTGTGCGGGCACGGCCGCACGTTCACCCCAGGCGATTCGACCAAAGCAGCATACTACACATTAGATGCAACTTCGGCAGGGAGGTTCACGCGAATTACTCGGATCTGACCGCACGCTCGTAGAAGTGCCGCGCCGCCCGGCCGCTGATTTGCCCATGAATCAAGAGTTCCTGGGCGATCCACTCGACCGCCTGCCACAACTCCTCGTCGCCCAGCAAATTCTCGGTCTTGGCCAGCATCCGCTTCTCGAGCCGATCGACGGCGCGCTCGCTGGCCCGCATCAGCGTGAGCTTGCGGACGTAACGCAAGTCGCGGTCGGCCCCGCCGGTGTCGTAACTGCCGGTGAAGCGGGCCTCGGCGACCATGCCAGCGAGCGAAATGAGGATTTCCGTCTCGACCCAGTCTTCCGACGGCCGCTGCACGGCTTTGCGGAACTCGCAAGCGCCCAGGCGTTCGGTGTTCGGCAGGATGCTGACTTTGTGGACCGGCCGGCCGAGGTTCAGCGCGACGACGGCGTGCCCCGCCTCGTGGTACGCGGTGCGGGGGTCGAACTTCGCGGCGGTCGTCTCGTCCACGGCGTCAGGCTCCGTCAGCGGGCAAGTGGCGGCAGCAGTTTAGTACCTAACCGTCAGCGGCACCACGGCGACGCCGCCGCACGGGGGGATTAGTCGCGGCCATTCTGCGACCGGGTGACCGCCGAGGGTTCCGAGTAACGCCGCGATCGGCCCGCCGTGACTGGCGGCGAAGACCGGCGTTCGCTGCTCGCGGTACCACGCCAGGACGCGGTCGCGGAGTTGGAACGTCGTCTCGCCGCCGGGCGGGTGCCAGGCCGCGGGGTCGGTCACCAT
>JANXTD010000288.1 GCA_025352585.1 Fimbriiglobus sp. | reverse complement strand
AAATCGTCGTCGCGGCGAGCAGGTCGGCCCCGGTCGCGCCATCGACGACGCGCACCAGCGAGCCACCGCCGGCCCCGCTCGCGTAAACCCGGTCGGGCACGCCGTCGCCGTTCACGTCGGCGACGGCGGCGCGGACCAACGCCGGAGACGCGCCGAACGGCGTGAACGGTGTACCGGCGGCGTACTGGCCCGCAGCGTTCACGTCGTAGGCCGTCGCCGAGTTGCCGCTGCCGCTCACGAGTAACTGCGACGGCAGCCCGGCGTCGAGTTGGAGCCGGGCGACGCCGGCGTCGAACTCGCCGGCGGTGACCTCGACGGGGCCGGCGAGCACGAAGCGGCCGTCCGCGGCGACGGCCAGCCCGGTCGCGGCGTCCGCCTTCGCGCCGCCGCGGTCGAAGGCGACGACCGCCAGCCCGGCGGTGCCGAAGGTGGCGTCGAGAACCCCCGCTGGCGTGACGCGGGCCAGGCCGAAGTCGAAGTCGCCGCCGGCCAACTCGACCGACCCGGCGACGAGCGCGTTGCCCGCCGCGTCGAGCCGCAAGGCGTTGGCCACGTCGGCGTTAGCGCCGCCTCGGTCGAACGCCACCGCGACGAAGCCGCCGGTGCCGTAGCTGCCGTCGGGCCGCCCCGCCGCGCTCAGCCGGGCGACGTAGAAGTCGGTGTCAGTCGCCGTCGATCGCGCCGCGGTGCCGGCGACCAGGAAGCGGCCGTCGGGCAGCGTCAGCAGCGCCGACGCCGCGTTGGCCGACGCCGCGCCGTCGAGGGTGTTCGTCAGCGTGGTGCGGCCGGCGGTGCCGAACGTCGGGTCGGGCGTGCCGGCGGCGGTGAGCCGCGCGAACGCGCTGGCCGTGACGCCGACGCCGCGGTTCGCACTCCCCGCCAAGACGACGGCGTCGCCCGCGCCGATCGCCACGGCGGCCGCCTTGTCGTCGCCGCTGCCGCCGGGCAGGTCGAAGCCGACGGTCGCCTTGCCGGTGCCGTTGAACGTCAAGTCGAGTACCCCGGCGGCCGTCAACCGGGCGGCGGCGAAGTCGAAGTTGGCCGGCCCCTCGGAGTACCCGCCCAGCACGACACGGCCAACGGAGTCGAGCGCGACCGACTGCGCCGCGTCGCGGTTCTGGCCGCCGCGGTCGAAGGCGACGAGGAGCTTGCCGGTGCCGGCGAAGGTCGTGTCGAGCTTGCCGTCAACGGTCAGGCGGGCGGCGGCGAAGTCGGTGTCCCCGCCGGCGAGTTCGGCGTAGCCGGCGACGACGATCCGGCCGTCGGCCTGGGCCGCGAGGGCGTTGAGCACGTCGGTATTCGCGCCGCCCGCGTCGAAGGGGATCGTGGCCAGGCCGCTGGTGCCGAAGGTGGGGTCGAGGGTGCCGTCGGCGGTGAGCCGGATGATGCCGAAGTCGGCGTCGCCGTTGGCCGCGGTGACCGTCGTGCCGACGAGGACGCGGCCGTCGGGCAGCGCCTCGACGACGCGGGGCAGGGCCGCCCCGGTGAGGTTGATCGAGTCCGACAGGAGGAACTTCCCGGCGGTGCCGAAGGTCGGGTCGAGGCCGACCGCGCTGGGCGTCACGCGGTCGTCGAGGCGGGTCAGGCGGAGGGCGAGGCGGGTCGGCACGGCAGTCACCCTGGGGGAGGAAGCAGGCAGTCGGTTAGCCGCGGCGGCCGCGGCGGTGGAAGCCGCCGAAGAGGCCGCCGTCGCCGGAGACGGTGGTCGAGCCGGTGGCCGAGGCCGCACGGAAGGTGACTGTTGTATTGCCGGTCAGCGGCGGGGTGGCGGCGTCGGTCGCGGTCACAGTCTGGCTGCCAACCGTCGCCAGGGTCAGGCTCACGGATTTGACGCCCCGGTCGGCGGCGGCAAAGGTCACCGCGGCCGGCAGGGTCGCGCTGGCGTCGCTGCTGGTCAGCGTGACCGTGCCGGCGTAAGTGCGGGCCACGTTGTTGTTGTCGTCGAGCGCGACGACGGTGACTTGCACCGGGCTGCCGGCGGCCGCGCCGTGGCGGGTAATCACGGCGAAGTGCGTGGCGACCGGGGCGGCCGCTACGGTCACCGCCGCGGTGCCGACGACGGTCACTGTGGCGGCGTCGGTCGCGGTCAGCGTCTGGACCCCGGCGGCCGACGGGGTGAAGGTCAGCACCTTGACGCCCTTGTCGGCGGCCGCGAAC
>JANXTD010000267.1 GCA_025352585.1 Fimbriiglobus sp. | reverse complement strand
CGGCACGCAGGCGCTGCTGCTCGCGCTCGAGCGCCTCAACGCGATCGAGCGGTGACGGCCCGCCTGCTGGCCCTGGGCGCGATTCTCGCCGGCGGCCTGGTCGCGGCCGACGCCCCGACCGGCCCGCGGCCGACGACCGGCCTGCACAACTTACGGTACCTGACGGCCCGCGTACTGAGCGGCAGTTCGCCAGACGGGGCAGACGGGTTCGCCAGTTTGAAGCGGCTGGGAGTGCGGACGCTCGTCTCCGTGGACGGCGCGACGCCCGAGGTCGAACTCGCGGCCCGGTGCGGCCTGCGCTATGTGCATTTGCCCGTCGGCTACGACGGCATCCCGCCGGCGCAACTCGCCCGGATCGCGAAGGCGTTGCGCGACCTGCCCGGCCCGATCTACTTGCACTGCCACCACGGCAAGCACCGCGGCCCGGCGGCGGCGACTTCGGCACTCGTCTGCCTGGGCGAACTCTCGCCCGACGACGCCGTGCGGGCGATGCGCGACGCCGGCACCGACCCGCGTTACGCCGGCCTGCTCGGCTTGCCGCACACGCTGCGGCCGCTGAGTGCGGGCGACCTCGACCGCGTACCGTCGGACTTCCCGGCGCAAGCTCCGACGGCCGACTTGACGCAGCGGATGGTGCAGATCGACGCCACCTGGGAGCGCCTGAAGGCCCGGCCCGACGCCGCCGCGGCGCTGCAACTGCAAGAGCACTACCGCGAGGCCCGCCGGCTGACGGAGGTCGCCCGGAGGGGCGTGGCGTTCACGGCGCGGCTCGCGGAGGCCGAGGCCGCGGCGGGGCGGCTCGGGGCGTCGCCGACCCCGCGTGAGGTGACCGCGTCACAGAAGCTGTGCGTGCAGTGCCACGCGAAGTTCCGGGACTGACATCGATTCGACGCGGGTACTTGTCGGTTCTCACCGCCGGGTTAGTCTGAACCCCGCCGGTTCGACGGCCGCTCCGCCCGACACGAGGTGACGAATGTCTTTAGCAACCCTGGCGGTCCTCTTGAGTGCGGCGACGGGGCCGCTCGCCCCGCCGGCGGCGGTGCTGATCAAGCCGGTGGCCGCGAAGGTCGGCGTGGAGATGGGGCCGGAGCCTTGGGGCGAGGTGCGGGTGAGCCCCGAGCGCGCCCCCTCCCTCGAGTTCACGGTCGCGCCGAACGGGGCCGAGATCGCCTTCTTCGACCACGACCGCAAGTACCACCTGTACGACCTCGCGACGCAGCGGGTCACCTCGGAGGTCACGGCCGACGCCGTGATCCACGGCGTCTCGTACTCGCCCGACGGCAAGTCCCTGGCCACGGCCGAGTGGACCGCGGGGGTCAAGGTCCGCGACGCCAAGACGGGCAAGGTCCTCGACAGCCTCGCCCCGGAAACGAACCTCGGGGCGTTCTCCACGGCGTACCTGCCGGACGGGAGGCTGGCCGCGCACTGCTGGTGGGCGTTGAGTCTCGCGGAGCCGCGCCGGCTGAAGGAGCAGTTGGCGGTTTGGGACCCCGCGAGCAAGGCGCGGCTCGGCTGGCCGGCGACGGTCCACGCGGAGACGGACGGGGTGATGGTCCGCAGCCGCTTCGTCGGCTTCGGGCGGCACCTGCTCGCGCTGGAGCGGCGCTTCCAGGGCGGCTACGTCGTGGACCAGTCGGTGACCGTGACCGACCCCGCCACGGGCAAGCCGTCCGCCGCGCGGCCGATCAGCCTCGACGACTACGTGCTCGACGCCAGCCCCGACGGGCGGACGCTGCTGATGGCCAACCCGGACCGCCCGCTGCGGCTCGTGGACGTGGCGTCCGGCCTGACGACCCGCGTGTTCGTGACGCGGCACGCCCAACTCGCCACCTGCGGCGCGATCAGCCCCGACGGCAAGCTCGCGGCCACGGCCAGCGGGGTGACGCACTCGGCGGTGTTCACCAGCTCCAACTTCCCGCCGGCGACCACCTCGACGGAAGTCATCCTGTGGGACCTGGCGACCGGCAAGCGCGTCGCCACCTGCCGGGGGCCGACCCGCAACCACGACTTCGCCCGCGTGGCGTTCGCCCCGGACGGCAAGTCGGTCGTGGCCGGCGGTCCGCGCGGCTCGCCGCTCGTGCTGTGGGGCCGGCTGCCGAAGCTCGCGCCCGAGGCGGCCGCGGCGCACGACGCCCGGTCGGTCCAGGCCGAGTTGGCCGAACTGCGGTCGGAGGTGGCGCGGCTCAAGGCGTCGCGCGACCCGGCGGTCGCCGCCGACGCGCGCTTCCGCGACGCCGGCGACCACGTCGTCGATACGCGCACCGGCCTGCTGTGGCAGAAGGACGGGGCCGCCTCCGGCAAACTGAACTACTACGACGCGATCAAGTACGCGACCTGCCTCGAACTCGGCGGCCGGGCCGGCTGGCGGGTGCCGACGCGCGACGAGTTGGCCGGCGTCTTCCCCGCGGCCGACGCCCCGTTCACGAACACGCGCTACAACAAGGAGCCGCTGGGCAAGGGCGTCGGCGAGTGGGTCGGCTACTGGAGTTCGACGACCGACCCCGCCCGCAAGGACACGGCCTACTCTTACCAGTGGTACGCCGTCGGCAGCGCGAACAACTGCACCGCGAGTACGAACCTGTGCGCGGTCCGCTGCGTCCACGACGCGGTCGGGAAGTGACCGGACGCCGACTCAGTCGGGCCGGCGGCGGGCCGCCTTCGCGGCGGCGACGGCCGTCGTCACCCGGTCACGCAGGGCACTGTCGGCCGCGCCCTCGGTGATGTCGCCGAGCGCCTCGCCCGCCTCCCGGCTCACCCGCGGGTCGGCGTCGGCCAGGGCGTCGAGCAGGGCCGCGACCGCCGACAGCGCGGGCGGGCCGACGCGGCCGAGCGCCTCGGCCGACTCCTCCCGGACGCGCGGGTCCGGGTGCTTGAGCGCGCGGGTGAGGGCCGGAACCGCCAGGAGCCGATCGGCGGCGTCGAGGCCGGCGAAGGCCCGCGCGGCGCACAGGCGCTCCGCGGCGGTGCCGGCGTCCAGAATCCCGAGGAGCGCCGCCACGGCGTCCGGGTCGCCGAGCGCCACGCGGCCCACGGACAGCCCGGCGACCTCGCGGACCGAGTCCGACTCGTCGCGGAGGGCCGCCGCCGTCAACTCCGGCAGCGTGGCCCGCGCCGCCGGGCCGATCGCGCCCAGGGCCGCCGCCGCGAGGCCACGCCCGTGCTCGCCCAGCCGGCCCAGGCCGCGGGCCAGCGCCGGCGCGGCGGCCGCGCC
>JANXTD010000208.1 GCA_025352585.1 Fimbriiglobus sp. | reverse complement strand
CCGCATCAGCCAGACCGCCTGCATCGAAATGGCCACGCTCGCGCCGTCGAGCAGAGGCGAGATGACAGGGCCGCGCGGGGTGACGGTCACCTCCTCGACGTGGTCGGCCGCCCCCTTGACGGCGATGACCTCGCGGCGGCGCTCGCCGATCGGGTGGCCGTCGGGGCCGAGCGGCTCGAGCCACAAGTCGGTGTTGTCGGTCAGCCCGGCGGTGATGCCCCAGCAGGCGACCTCGTTGTGCCCGATCGAGAACGTCGGCGTGCCGGCGAAGGTCGCCCCGGCGACGGCGAAGTTGGGCGTGCGGACGTGCGCCAAGTACCACGGCGCGGGCACCATCGGGGCCAGGTGCGGGTCACTACCCAGCAGTGGCAGGCCGGAGGCGGTGCGGTCGCCGCGGATGACGAAGTTGTTCGAGCCGCCGCCGGTCGGGACCATTTTCTGGAAGTCGGCGAGTTCGGCGGCGAACGCCTCGACGACCGCGGCGACGCCCAGCATCCGCTCGCCCGGCACCGCCTGGCACGTCGGGTCGAGCGCCCGCAGGGCTTCGGGGCCGTCGGCAGTCAGCACCCGCAGGCGGGCCAGTTCGACATCCCAGTTGCCGGGCAGCAGGAACGAGGTGAACTTCAGGAACGCCAGCACGTCGGCGGGGGTCCAGGGGGTCAGCTCGCCGCCGAGGATCGCCAACTCGTGCGGCTTCTTCGGCAGCCCGTGCGTGAAGGCCGCGTTGACGCCGGCGCAGAACGACGCGAGGGTGTCGGTCGCCACGGCCGAGATCACATCGAGTTGCTCAATCGCACTGCGGTGGAAGCCGATGCGCCGCGACAGCCGGTCGATGCCCAGCCCCAGCGGGCCGACGAGTTCGGCCATCGTCCCCCGGCCGACGCGCAGGTTCGTTTCGAGCTGGGACGCCCGGTCCTGGCCCTGGCAGAAGCCGAGCGCGAACCAGCCGTCGGCGTCGTGGGCCGCGTCGATGTGCGGCACGCCGTACTTGTCGCGGCGGATGGTCACCGGCCCGCGCAGCCCTGGCACGGCGAGGTCGCCATCGACGGTCGGGAGGCGCTTGCCGAGGGCGAGGCCGAGTAGGGTGCGTGCGAGCATGGACTCGGTTTAGGGAAACGCCCCGAATCGGCGTAAGGAACCGGGGCCGATTGGCGTTACCATGCTGTCCTCTCACCGTGCGAACCGAGGTGCCTCGTGACGCGAATCTTCAAAACATTGGCCGCCGTCGCAGTCCTGGCAGTGTCCGGTTGCACCTCGCCCGCCCCGGAGCCGCCGGCCGCGCCGCCGGTGCCCGTGTCGGACGCGGACGCCAAGGCGCTCGTCGAGGGCGGCAACGCCTTCGCCATCGACTTGTACAAGAAGCTCGCCGCGGAGCCGGGCAACGTCGTCTGCTCGCCTTACAGCGTCTCCGCGGCGCTGGCGATGACCTACGCCGGGGCGCGCGGCGACACGGCGGCCGAGATGACCAAGGTGCTCGGCTTCACGCCGTTGGGCGAGCGGGTCCACCCGGCGCAGGCCCACCTGGCGTGGCGGCTCAAGGGCGACGGCTCGAAGGGCCAGCCGGAGTTCAACGTCGCCAACGCCCTGTGGGGCCAGCGCGGCTACGGGTTCAAGCCGGAGTTCCTGGCACTCACGCAGGCGAACTACGGGGCCGGGCTGCGCGAGGTCGATTACGTCGCCGACACCGAGGGGTCGCGCAAGACCATCAACGGCTGGGTCGGCGAGCAGACCAGGGGCAAGATTCCCGAACTGATCCCCGACGGCGTGTTGAGCAGCTATACCCGGCTCGTGCTCACGAACGCGATCTACTTCAAGGGGGCGTGGCTCAACGAGTTCAAGCCGCGGGACACGACCGACGGCAAGTTCCACGTCACGCCGACCGAGACGGCCCCGGCGCGGATGATGAGCCGCACCGCGCCGGCGGCGTTCTTTGAGGGCGACGGCGTCAAGGTGGTGCGGCTGCCGTACCGCGGCGACACCAAGTCGATGCTGCTGGTCGTCCCCGACGACGTGGCCGGCCTCGCCGCCGTCGAGGCGAAGTTGACTGCGGAGCAGGTGGCGAAGTGGCGTGCGGGGCTGCACACCGGCGAGGTCGCGCTAACGCTGCCCAAGTTCAAGGCGACGGGGAAGTCGCGGCTCGGCGAGGCGTTGCAGGCGATGGGAATGCCGCTGGCGTTCGACGCGGACAAGGCCGACTTCAGCGGCATGACCGACCAGAACAAGTTGTTCATCGGGGCTGTGGTCCACGAGGCGGTCGTCGAAGTCGATGAGCAAGGCACGGTGGCGGCGGCCGCAACTGCGGTGGAGATGACATTGAAGAGCACACCGCAGGTCATGGTGATTCGGGCCGACCGGCCGTTCCTGTTCCTGATCGTCGATGACGCGACGCAGGCGATCCTCTTCGCCGGGCGCGTGGCGAAGCCGTAAAACGGCAGCACCTTCTCCTCGGCTCCCGGAGGGACGCCCGCCATGACCCCGACACGGACGCTTCTCGGCCTCGTGACCCTGATCCTGGCCGGCTGCGAGGCGTCGCCGCGGGGCGCGCCGGCCGACGGCCACGCCCCGGAGGCGTTGGCGATCCGCACGCCGCCGGAGCCGCCGGCGGGGCCGGACGCCCAGGCGGAGTCGGCCAAGCCTGACGTGAGCCGCCTCGACTACGACCCCGACCGGCGGACCCTGCGCGTCTACGAACTCGCCGACCCGGCGGCGCGGTGGGTGCTCACGCTGCCGGGGGCACCGCGGGGCGTGCCGGTGGACGGCGAGTACGAGTTCCCCGCGACCGTCGCCGGCGACCTCGACAGCATCGTCCTGTTCACGACGCTGCCCAGCCACCGGCCGTCCCCCGGCGTCACCTTGCGCGAAATCGCCGAGGCGGGCCGACGCTGAGAGTTGGGTTGATGCCCCGCGCCGCCGGCCGACGATATTCCGGGTATGTCGCGTGCCACATTCTTGAACCTGTTCCTGGTGGGGTCGCTGGGCGGCTGCCAACTGCCGCTGCTGAAGCGGCCGCCGTCGCCGGCCGCGGCCTTGACCCGCGCGGAGTTGGAGGCCGAGCCGGTGCCGGACGGCGAGCGCTACTACGTGCTGCTGTTCGGGTCGGAGTCGGTGCCGAAGCGGGCCGTCCTGACGCACACCTGGGGCACCTTGGTCCGCGTGCCGGCGGGGGGCGGCGATACCGAGGCGCACACGGTGAGCTGGATGCCCCGGACGCTGGCGATCCGGCCGTTCCGGTTTAACGTCGAGCCGGGCGTGAACCTCGACTTGCCCGCCACGATGAAGCTGGTGACCGGCCAGGGCCAGCGGGTGACGCTCTTCGGGCCTTACGAGGTCGAGCCGGTGTTGTACCGCCGGCTGCGGGTCCACCGCGAATTCCTTGAAGGCGGCACCGTCGGCTACCAGGGCTTCGACCTGGTCGGCGAGGCGGGCCGGCGCGGCAACGGCTCGAACTGCATCCACGCCCTGACCGACGCCGACCCCAAGCTCGGCCGGGCCGGCTACCTCAGTTGCGGCAACGGGAGCGACGCGACCCACTTCATCCGCGACCGCATGGCCCGCCGCGGCGTCCTCCTCGACCCCGACACGACGCACGACTGGCTCCTGCCGGCGCTCGGGCTGGACCCCGCCACCCTGCGGCGACGCTAAAGGGGCCGCCGGCGTTGACTGCCGCCGAATCGCTTCACGACTTGCCCATTCTGCGTGTCACGGAGATATTGCAGGCGGCTCGCCTCAGCGGCTCCGCCGCAGGCACTACGCGCGGGAATTCGCGCGAATGTGGCGGTACTCGGGCGCGGCCGGTGACCTGTCGTCACCGCGACCCGGTCGCGGGCGGCGGTGGCAACTCCCGGAGGCGACCCGATGACTTGGCGTGCCGTGGTCTGTCGGTCGAGAACCCGCGCCGCCGGGGCGCTGGCGCTGGCCGTGCTGTCGGCCCTGCTCGCCCCGCGCGGCGCGGGGGCCGCGGGGCCGGGCCGGCCCAACGTCGTCGTCGTCGTCGTGGACGACCTCGGCTGGGCCGGCGTCGGCTTCCACGCCAAGGCGATGCCGACCCCGAACCTCGACGCGCTGGCGCGGGACGGCACCGAGTTGCGCCGCTTCTACGTCTACCCGGTTTGCAGCCCGACGCGCGTCGCCCTGCTCACCGGCCAGATGCCCCGCCGCTTCGACGTGCTGTCGGCGCTGCACGGCGCGGAGCCGGGCATGCCGAAGGGGCTGCCGACGCTGCCGTCGGTCTTCAAGGCCGCCGGCTACCAGACGGCCCTCGTCGGCAAGTGGCACGCCGGCCAGGCGACGACCCCGCAGCAGAACGGCTTCGACCACTTCTACGGCTTCCTCAACGCCGAGGTCGACTACTTCCGGCACACCGGCCGCAACGGCCGCATCGACTGGCAGCGCGACGGCAAGACCGTGACCGAGGAGGGCTACTCGACGTACCTGCTGGCCGACGAGGCGGTGCGGCGGGTCCGGGGCCGCGACAAGGCGACGCCGTTCTACCTCCAGGTCTGCCTGAACGCCCCGCACGACCCGCTGAGCGCCCCGGCCGACCTCGTCGCGAAGCACAAGGCGAAGGGCGAGAAGCCGGGCCTCTACGCCGCGGTCGTCGAGGCGATGGACCTCGGCATCGGCCGCGTGCTCGACGCACTCGACGCCGAGGGCCTGCGGGACGACACGCTCGTCGTGTTCTTCTCGGACAACGGCGCGGCCCCCCGCGACGGCGCGAGCAACGCCCCGCTGCGCTTCGGCAAGGGGTCGGTCTACGAGGGCGGCGTCCGCACGCCGGCCGTGGTCCGCTGGCCCGGCAAGGTCGCGGCCGGCGCGGCGTCGGAGCAGCCGGTCAGCGTCCAGGACCTGCTGCCGACGCTGGCGGCCGCGGCCGGCGTCCCCCTGCCGCGCGACGCCCGGCTCGACGGGCGCAGCCAGTGGCCCGCGATCACCCAGGGCAAGCCGATCGACCGCGAGCCGTTCCTCGTCGCCTCGTTCGACACCGCCCTGATCGACGGCGACTGGAAGCTGATCGAGTTCCAGGACGGCCGGCGCGCGCTGTTCGACCTGAAGTCCGACCCGTCCGAGCAGTCGGACCTGCTGACGAAGCGGCCCGAGGTCGCCGCGCGACTCGGGGCGAAGTTGCAGTCGCTGGCGAAAGACCTGCCGCCGGTGAAGGCGGTCCGCGACGGCCCGTTCCGCCAGGGGCCGGGCACCCGCCCCCCCGCGACCGACGCCCCGACCCCGGCCCCAGCGCCGGTGCAGAAGCCCGAGGCGAAGCCGGCCGCGGCGGCACTGTCGCGTCAGTACCAGAACCTCTGGATCCCGCCGCTCCTGGAGGGCAAGTCGTTTGATCTGACGCTGAGCAAATCGAGCAAGTCGTTCTGGCCCGGTGCCACGACTGCGACCTACGGCTTCAACGGTGCCCGGTTCTGGGGCCCGACGCTGGTCCTGAACCGGGGCGACGAGGTGCGGATCGCGGTCAAGAACGACCTGGGCGAGCCGACGACCGTCCACTGGCACGGCCTGCACCTGCCGGCGGCGGCGGACGGCGGGCCGCACCAGGTCGTCGCGCCCGGCCAGACGTGGGCCACGGCGTTCACCGTGCGCAACAACGCCGCGACCTACTGGTACCACCCCCACCACCACGAGGCGACCCAGAAGCAAATCACCTACGGGGCCGGCGGCCTGATCGTCGTCCGCGACCCGATCGAGGCCAAGCTGCCGCTGCCGCGGACCTACGGCGTCGATGACATCCCGGTGGTGCTGACGAGCCGCCGCTTCTCCCGCGACGACCAGTTCCGAACGGAGGGGGACGGCAACAAGTACGGCGACTTCCTGCTCACGAACGGCACGCTCGACGCCCAGGTCGCCCTGCCGGCGCAACTCGTCCGTCTCCGAATCCTCAACGCCGAGATCGAGCGCGGCTACGACCTCGGCTTCCGCGACGGCCGCACCTTCCACCTCCTCGCGACCGACGGCGGGCTGGTGGACCGGCCCGTCCCCCTCACGCGACTGAAGCTGATGGTCGGCGAGCGCGTCGAGGTGCTCGTCGATCTGGGGGCCGACAAGCCCGGCACCGCGCTCGACCTGATGGCGTTCAACTCCGGGCAGCCGTTCGGCTTCCCCGGCGGCGAGCCGGGCCGGTCCCCGCCCAACGGCAGCGACCTCAACGACCTCGACTTCGAGTTGCTGCACATCAACGTCGTCGCCCCCACGGCCGGGGCGGTCACGAAGCTGCCGGGGGTGCTGACGCTCAACCGGTTCCCGACCGACGCCGAGGTCACCCGACGGCGGACGCTCCGCATCACCCGCGTCGGGCAGGCGGAGAAGGAGTTCGCCTTCGACGCCAAATACTTCGACATGCACACGGTCAACCACGTCGTGAAACTCGGGGCGGTGGAGGCGTGGACGGTGACCAACGACCGGACCTTCGGCCACACCTTCCACATCCACGACGTGCAGTTCAAGATCGTGAAGCGCAGTGGCGGCCCGGTCGCGGCGTCCGAGCAGGGCTGGAAGGACACCGTCTACGTCCCGCGCAGCGAGTCCGTGACCTTCGTGGCCAAGTTCGACGACTTCGCCAGCGACACGGTGCCGTTCATGTACCACTGCCACATGGCCAACCACGAGGACGGCGGGCTGATGGGGCAGTTCCTTGTCTCCAAGGACCCCGCGGGCCTCCGTCCGGACGCGGCCGGGGCGGTCCGAATCCGCGCGGCGACCGAG
>JANXTD010000186.1 GCA_025352585.1 Fimbriiglobus sp. | reverse complement strand
ACGAGTTCCTGGCCCGCCCCGACCTGTCGTGCGAGGCCCGGCTGAAGCTCGCCGAGTACCAGACCGAGGCGAAGGAGTATAAGAAGGCGGCCGACGGCATCGCCGTGACCTGCCTGAAGTTCCCCAGCGAGGGGCGTTACGTGCCCAAGATGATGACCAAGCTCGAGGAGATTTGCAAGGACTACAAGGGCACGACCGCCGGCAACGGCACCAAGCTTTTGGGCGAGTTTTACGTGAAGTTCTTGCCGCTGATCCCGAAGCGTCGGGGCGACGAAGTCAGCAAGTATTGCGTGGCGATGTACGAGCAGGGGATCGCGTTCCTGGAGTCGCACAACAAGTCGATCGAGGCGTTGGGCTTGAAGCAGCAACTCGGCGCGATCAAGGCGGGCCGCAAGTAGGGCGATTTTTGCGGTTGCGTGCCCGGCGGGACGCGGTAGCATGGGAGAAACGTCATTCCCGAGGGCTGCAACGTGGCACACAAGAAGGGTCAAGGCTCCGTTAAGAACGGCCGCGACTCGAACGCGCAACGCCGCGGCATCAAGGCCTACGCCGGCGAGACGGTGAAGACCGGCAGCATCATCGTGCGGCAGTGCGGCACGAAGTTCCACCCCGGCAAAAACGTCAAGCGGGCCAAGGACGACACCCTGTTCGCCATGTGCGACGGCAAGGTCTTCTTCGACGGCCAGAAGCGTCGCGTGAATGTGAAGCCGCACGGCGAAGTCAACGAAACCGCGAGCCAGCCGGTGGCGGTCTGACGCGACAACCAGTCAGTCCCGCGCCGACACCCAGAAACCCGGAGCCAACCGCTCCGGGTTTCTGCGTTGACGGGGGCCAACTTCGGTTACAATCGGGTTAGGAGGTGGAATATGGCGACCGAACCGAGACTCATTCACTGCGACCCCGAGATCATGGGCGGGACGCCGGTTTTTGTTGGCACCCGCGTGCCGGTGAAAACGCTGTTCCAACACCTGGCTGCGGGCGACCCGCTGGAAGTCTTCCTCGACGACTTCCCGACCGTATCGAGGGAGCAGGCAGTCGCGACGTTAACGCAAGCCAACGAACTGTTGGTGGCCCATGCGCATCCTGCTTGGCGAGTGCGTGCCGCGGGCATTGCGCCGCTCATTGCCGGGCCACATCGTGCGAACGATTCGTGAGGTGGGTTGGTCCGGCAAAAGGAACGGTGAGTTGTTGGGTCTGATGTTGGCGTCGAATTACGAGGTGCTACTGACGGTGGACCAGAACCTTCGTTACCAACAGAATCTGGCGGCCTCCGGTGTCGCCGTGCTGATCATCCTAGCCGACAGCAATCGTATCGAAGACTTGACGCGGTTCGTGCCGGATGTCGAGGCCGCGTTGGTTGGCATCCAACCGGGCGACGTGGTCGAAGTTGGCAGTTGACCTGCCGGTGTTTCGGCCGTTACCACTTCGCCGAGAGTCACGATGCGCTTAGCACTCGGGCCGCTGCCGACCCTCTACGGCGTGGCGGCCATCGGACTCGGAAGCGTCTGTCTGGTACTCTGCGACCGCGGTTATTGTGACCTCGAACTCGGGTTCATCTTCGCGCTCTCACTCACGACGGCAACTCTCGCCGCGGTCGGGTTGGCCGCGCAGCGAAAGCGCCTCGGGGCACGGGTGATGATGGCGTTGGTGGCGGGTCTCTTCTTGATCTCTGTTGTGAATGAGTACGAGGTTCGAGACGGGCGAAGCCAATGCGTCTACCGACAGACGATTTGGAACCCGTGGCAATACCTTGGGATTTGCGTGCTGTGGCACTGAGCTTAGCACCTCAAGAACCCGCCCCATCACCCACCCGTCGCCGCGACGAAGTGCGGGTTCTCGATCACGCCCAGGACGTTGCCGAAGGGGTCGGTGACGGTCGCCACGCGGATGCCGCCGCCCACGTCAGTCGCCGCCTGCGTTAGCGTCGCACCCAGGTTCGTCAGCCGCTCGACGGCGGTCTCGATCTCGTCGACGCCCCAGAAGAAGGTCGTGCCGCCGGGGCCGCCGTCGCCGTCGGGCATCAGGCCCAACTCGTAGCCGGCGACGTTGAAGCCGACGTAGTACGGCTCGTCGAAGTACGGGTCGTGGCCCAACACGCTCGCGTACCACGCCTTGCCGGCGGCGAGGTCGGGGGTCTTGTACGTCACGGTGCGCATGCCCAGAAACATCGGCTCGCCCTCGGGGGGTTCGGTCGGTCGCGTGCCGGCAGGGTACGCACTGCGGGGGCGAGAAGCTAGCCCGAGGGTGTCCGGTCAACTGTGAGGGTTGGGCGGTCTGTATTGACCGGAAATTGCGACTGTCTTAGAGTAAGTGTTCGAGTTCGGCCCGCGCCCCGAGGTTCCCGCATGTCCACGATTGCCGACGCCCGCCCTGTGATGGACGCCACCGTCTGGGACAAGATCGGCGACAAGTTCAACGGCTTCGTCGAGGGGAGCATCGGCTTCGTCACGCGCCTGTTCGGCACCGCCAACGACCGGGCCGTCCGCAAGGTGGGGTACATCCGCACCAAGAACGCCGACACCCACACCATCGTGCCCGGCTCGATCCTCGACCGCACTAACGCCCTCGAAGCGGCGATGAAGGCCCTCTCCGACGACGACCTGCGCGGCCTGACCGTCGGCTACCGCGAGCGCCTGAGCAAAGGCGAGACGCTCGAAAGCCTCATGCCCGAGGCGTTCGCGGCGTGCCGCGAGGCGGCGCACCGCTCGAAGTCGATGCGGCACTACGACACGCAGATCGTCGGCGGGGCCATCCTGCACGGCGGCGACATCGCCGAGATGGTCACCGGCGAGGGCAAGACCCTCGTCGCCACGCTGCCCGCGTACCTGAACGCCATCACCAAAAAGGGCGTCCACGTCATCACGGTGAACGACTACCTGGCCCGGCGCGACTGCGAGTGGATGTTGCCGATTTACAACACGCTCGGCGTGAGCGCGGCGTACATCCAGTCGGACCAGGACGCCGAGACCAAGCGGCACGCCTACGAGTGCGACATCACCTACGGCACCTCCAGCGAGTTCGGCTTCGACTACCTGCGCGACAACATGAAAGCAGCCCGCTTCGACGACGAGGGCTTCCACCCCTACTACCGCCAGTGCCAGCGCGTGCCGCTGAGCTACGCCATCATCGACGAGGTCGATAACATCCTCATCGACGAGGCCCGCACGCCGCTGATCATCTCGGGGACGGCGTACAGCGACCCCAAGCAGTACGAGAAGGCCGACGAGATCGCCCGCAAGCTCACGGAGTTGGAGAAGGCCGCGCGGCGGGAGATCAAGGCCCGCGGCGAGATGCAGTTGCAGGGCACCGAGGGCGACGACCTGCCGGTGCTGATGCCACTCGACGGCGTCAAGATCGACCCGCAAAACCCGCCGCAAAAAGGCGTCTACTTCGAGGTCAAGGAGAAAGAGCGCACCTGCCACTTGACCGACCTGGGCGTGCGCGAGGCCGAGAAGCTGGCCGATGTCGAGTCGTTCTACACCGCCGGCAACATGGAGTGGCCGCACCTCATCGACAACGCGCTCAAGGCGCACCACCAGTACCACCGCGACCGCCACTACATGGTCGCCGCCGACCCGCGCGAGAACAACCAGCTCGGCATCATCATCATCGACGAATCGACCGGCCGGGCGATGTTCGGCCGGCAGTGGTCCGACGGCCTGCACCAGTCGATCGAGGCCAAGCACAAGCGCGACGGCGTGCAGATCAAGCAAGAAACGCAGACCCTGGCCACGGTCACCCTGCAGAACTTCTTCAAGCTGTACGGCAAACTGTCCGGCATGACCGGGACGGCGATGACCGAGGCGAACGAGTTCTGGAAGATTTACAAGCTCGACGTGGTCGCCGTGCCGACGCACAGGCCGCTGCGGCGGGTGAACTCGCCCGACCTGATTTACAAGACGCAGAAGGAGAAGTGGGACGCGGTGCTGGGCGAGGTCGTCGAGGTCGCCAAGAGCGGGCGGCCGATCCTCATCGGCAC
>JANXTD010000170.1 GCA_025352585.1 Fimbriiglobus sp. | reverse complement strand
TCCGCCCACATGAGCGTCGCCGGGGCGGTCGGCACCCAGCGGACGGCGCGCGGCCCCGTCGGCACGCCCTCGATCGGCACCTTGTCTTCCAGCGGCGCGTCGTGGATGACGCTGACGACCTTGCCGGCCACGTCCCAGACTTCGGTGACCCGCGGGAAGCTCGACACGGGGTACAGGTACGAGTACGGCGTATGCACGCGGCTCACCAGCAGGTGCGTGTGGTCCGGCGACGGCGACACGCCGAGGAGCACGGCGGGGGCACCGACCGGCGTCACTGCCGGCGGCGTAGCGCTCAGGTCGATCGACACCAGTTGCGACGTGGCGTAATGCGTGAACAGCGCCTCGTCGTGGGCGTTGGCGAGCAGGTCCTGGTAGGTCCGCACGGGGGCCGCCTTGCCGCTCGACTGTTGCACGACGGGGCCACTCGGCGCGAGCGGGGCGACGGGGGCGGCGGCCCGGTTCGCGGGGACGGTTTGCACGAGCAGCTTCGACGAGCCGACCCACTGCACCTCCGTACCAATGACGCCGTTGAGCGAGCCGACGGGCAGTCGGTCCAGCGTCCCGGCCAGGTCGCCCAGGTACAGATCGATGCCGGTCGGCGTCGTGACGGTCAGCGTGAAGCGCTTGCCGTCGTCGGCCCACACCAGCCCGGTGACGCGGCCGTCGGGGAGCGTCAACGGCTTCGCGGCCCCGCCGGCGATCGGTTGCAGCGCAATCGCGGTGACGCGGCTCTCGCGGGCGGGGCCGTTGGTGCGCGGGTTGAGCCGCACGCCGGCGAGGCGTAGCGTCGGCTCCGCGAGTTCCGCGATGGCGGGGTAGCGGGCGTAGGTCAGCAGCGCCAGCGTGTCCCGCGTCGGGTTCACCGACACCGACGGCGGCGGCGCGGCGTCGAGGATGTCCGTGATCGCCCGCGGCGGCTTGAGGTACGTGGCCTGCCCGGTGGCGTCAGGTTCGGTCATGACCAGGCCCAGCGTAAGGAGCAAAAGGAAGCGTCGCATGGCAAGCCCACGGGGTTACTTGACGAGAGTCGAAGCGGTGATGGCGAAGAGGATGGGCGTGCCCAACGGGTTGCCGGGCGGGTTGCGCATCGTCACGGCCCGGACTTCGGTTTCGGGGTGCGGGTTCGTCCAGGTCATCTGGTAGACGACGGCCACCTTGTCGCCCGGCCCCTGGCCCTCGGGGAACTTCGCGCTCCAGGCCACCGCCGCTTGCGGTAGGGCTTTCGCCGCCGGCGCGAGCCACGCCCCGACGCCCCGGCGGTACGCCACCGGCACCGTCAACGCGCGGCCGTCGGCGAAGGTCACGACGTACTCGAACACGGTCGGCGTCTCGCCCGGCTTCGGCTCGTTGCTCGGGTGGAGCGTGTGCAGGAACTGCAAGGCGTCGGCCTTCAAATTCACCGGGATGTCCGCGACTTCGGTCACGGTGATCGACTTCGACGCGGGGCCTTGCAGCATCACCGCCGACGGCAGCGGCGAGGTCTTGAAGTCGCGCACGAGGTAGCGCACCCCGGCAAACTTCTGCTCGCCGGCGGGGAAGAAGTCGAACCCCGGCTGCCCCGCGAGCCAACCCTTGTCGGCGCTCAAGTACGTATTGCACTTGTCGCCCAGCGGCACCGGCGTCGAGGCGAGATTGGCCCCCGGTATCAGCAGCCGCTCCGGGGCGAACTCCGCGCCCAAGTTGCGCAACAGCGTCGCCACGAGGTTGCGCTTCTTCGCGGCGTTCTCGGGGTTGGCCTCGCTGGCGTCCACCCGCAACTGATTGAGGAGAATCCCGCGCGGCGGGTAGTTCACGAGGCCGCCAATGCTCAACAGCGGCACCACCCGCGTGGCGAAGTCGGCCGGCCGGCGGACCTTGATTCGCAACTCGTCGAGGCCGATGACCGGCTTGGGGTTGTCGGTCCAGGTCAGCGGTTCGAGGGCGATCTTGCGGCAGGCCCGCGGCGGGAAGTCGAAGCTCTGCACCAGCTCGCGCTCGGGCTTGACCGTCAGCGTTACCGCGTTGTCAGTGCGGCCGTCGAAGACCACCCGCAGCGACGTGATCACGCGGTAGTCGGCGTTGACGACGAGGCTCAGCCCGGTGACCTCCTCGGGCTTGGCCAGCGTGCCTGACCACGACGGCGACAGCCCGGCCTGGCCCTGGTCGTGGTAGAAGACGAACTTCCACGAGTCGGCGCTGGTCAGTCCGTTAGTCATTTTCGACCAGCCGTCGGCGTAGCCGGGCGACTTCACGAACGGCGCGGCGTCGTCCAGATCGACGACGTGCGTGAACGTGTCGAACGCGGGGTAGCGGTCGCCGGCCCACGGGTAGATTTTCTCGCTCGACTCGAGCGCCACGTCGCGCAAGCTCAGTCCCGCCACCAGCGCGTCGCGAACCGGCGGGAAGCCGACGCGCTCGACCTTGAACGGCCGCAAGGCGTGCTCGAACCCGACGAGCTTGTTGAAGTCCCCAAGTGCCTCCGGGGTCACGCCCCAGAGCATCAGCTTGCGGCCGGCGTCCGCGAACGCCTTCAGCTTCTCCGGCTCGGCGACGAGCTTCGCCAAGTTCGCCGGCGTGCCATCGACGATGACGACTTCACCGGTTTCGAGCGCCGCGACGGGGTCGTCACTCGCCGTGTACTTCAGGCCACTGGCAGTCAACAGCGACCGCCGCGGGTCGGCCTCCGGCAGTACGAAAACGGTCGGCTTCGCCTGGCGCTGGTACCCCGCGGCGTAGCGGATCAGGTTCGCCGCGAGCCTCAGCGCGACCGGGTCGTCCGGCTTCGACCCCAGCGGCACCTGGCTCAGCAGCAGCAGGCCGTCGCCGACGGGCATTTCGACGAGCGCCGTGCAGCCGAGTTCCGCGTCGCACTGCAACAGCGACCGGCCGCCGCGCGTCGCCTTGCGGTAGGCGTTGCGGTAGACGACGTGGTCGCCCGAGAGGCAGGAGAAGTCGTCGCGGGATAGGCCGGTGAAGGCGGGGTGCGTCGGGTTTTCGGGGAAGGCGATGCGGCCGGCGAAGGTCGTCGGTTCGAGGTCGGCGGGGAGGGCCTGGTAGTGCAGCGGGTGCGTCTGGTCGAAGACGACGACGCGGCAGCCGGCCGCCGTGAGCGCGAGCCACTTGGGGCTGGTGGCGAGGTCGGGCGTCACGGCGTCGGGGCCGACGACGAGCAGTCGCGTGCCCTTCGGCACCTCGGCGAGCGTCGCGACCGATTTGCCGCCGACGAGCGCGCGGATCGCCGCCGGCAGCTTGCCGGCGGGATCCCACGTCACCGCGAGTTTCGCCGGCTCGGCCAGCGGCTTGACGGCCCCCAGCAGCCGCACGCGCTTCACGTCGCGGAAGACTTCCTTGCCGCCGCGCAGGGCGACGACGGCGTAATCGGCCTCGGCCGTCTCGCCCGGCGGCACGGCCGGGAGGTCGAAGGCGATCGGCAGCGTCAGCCGCTCGCCGGGGGGGACGCTCGCCGAGTGCTTGCCGCGCTGCTCCGGGGCGTCGGGCGGGTTGCGCGGCTGCAAGATCCAGTAGACGGTGACCGCCGCGGGGTCGCGGGTGTCGTTGAACACGGTCAGCGTGCGCGGGTACTTTTGCCCCGCCGGCCAGGCGGTGTTCCACTCGCGCGTCAGCACGGCGACCGGCTGCCAGGCCTTGTAGTGGTCGGCGTCGGCCCCCTCGGCGAACCAGAAGTGGAACGCCGCCAGCCCGTGCGTGCGGTAGCCCTCGCTCAACATCCGGGCGAAGCGCGTCACCCCCGGCGACGCCGCGGCGCGGCCCAAAAACGCCGCCTCGCCGAGGACTTCGCTGTACGCCGATGGGGCCGCGCCGTTGGCGAAGAAGCTCTCGCCCAAAAACAGCGGCTTGCCGCGCGCGATCGGCCACGGGTCGAAGCCGCCCTTCACGGGCCGGGCGTAGGCCTTCGACAGGCTGTACGCCTCGTCGGGGTAGTCGCGCTTGTCCTGCTCCAAGTAGTGGTTGCCGATCACCGGCAGGGAGTTATCGAGGAGCGCGTCGCCGCCGTCCACCATGACGGTGCGCGTCGGGTCGAGTCGCCGCACCAGTTCGGCCGCCTTCTTCATCTCCGGCTCGACCGCTTTCAGCCAGCCGAAGTTGCGGGCGTTGATGTACGTCACCTCGTTCTCGAGGCTCCAGGTCATCACACTCGGGTGGTTGCGCTCGGCCTTGACCCACGCGGCGAGTTGCAGCTGCCAGTTGTCGAAGAGCGCCGCATTCACCTTGCCGTCCTCGACGAGCTGGTACGACGCGACCTCGCCGTCGAAAATCCCGGAGCGGCGGACGGGGACGCCGGCGCGGTCGAAGAAGGTCAGCGTCTCGGCCTGCGACGCCCCGGTCCACGGCTCCTCGCCCCAGTAGCGCGTCATCGTCTGGCCGTTCTTCCGCCACTCCTTGACGGCGACCTCGGCG